>RGZZ01000538.1 GCA_010028905.1 Pseudomonadota bacterium
TCCTGCATCTCCGGCGCCCACAGCCAGCGGCGCGCCGGCCGCCACCCCGTCGCCCACCCCCGCGTCGACCCCTGTGCCATTGGCCTACGTGGTGACGCAGACCGATATCGTGTCGCGCAGCCTGGCCGAGATCCAGATGGGCCTCGGCACAGACACCGTGACCGAGCGGGTGACGCGTGATCTGCCCTTGGTTGCCATGGCGGTTTCTGAGCTGCTGGCCGAGACGAAGGCCGTTCTGGCGCGAACCCCCTCCATCTCGTCGCTGCATCAGCTCGAGCTGCAGTGGGTGACCATGTACAATCCGCTACCCGGCTGGACCCGCGCGCTCACGGCTCGGATCACGACCCTTCAGGGCAATCTCGAGCGGCTGTCGGCTTTGTCACAGACCTGGGCCAACACCGAGCGCGAGGCCCTCGACAGCAAGACACCGCCAGAGGTCCTCGTGCGCGTCCGCGAGGTCCGGGGCCGCATCGACGCCACCATCCGCCAGCTTCAGCGCGATCGAAGCGAGGCGCTGGCCCTGCAGAGCCGCGTGGCGACCCAGTCGGGTCGCATTGCCGATTGTCAGGCCCTGCTGGCCCGCGCCCGTGACGAGGCTGTCACGCTGCTGCTGGTTCAGGACAGCCCGCCGCTGTGGGCGTGGCAGGCGTTGCTGCAAGGAACGGGCGATGACACCCTGGACGGCGGGGCGTTCTCGTTCTTCTCCAATCTCGAGAGCTATGCGGTGCGCAACCGAATGGCCTTTGTCGTGCACGCCGCGGTGATCGTGCTGCTGCTCCTCGTGGTCGCCTGGGCCCGCGAGCAGATGCTTCCCCGTGTCGAGGAAGAGCCCGCGCTCGAGGGGATGTTGGGGGCGTTCCGCATTCCTTTGTCGGCGGCGGTGCTGCTGTCGATGCCTCTCACCTCCCTTCTCTACCCGGGCGCCCCCCATCTGCTGCGCGCTCTCGGGCTCGCGGTCACGCTTCTCGTCAGTGCCCGCGTGCTGATGCGTGTGCTCGACGGGCCGCTGCTGCGCATCCTCCGCCCCCTGTTCGTCTTCTGTGCCGTCGATCTGGTGCGCCCTCTGCTCGTCGGCCAGCCCCTGGCGCTTCGTCTCCTGTTCATCGCGGAGATGCTCTGCGCAGCGCTGTATGCCACCTACGTGCACGCACGCGCGAAGACCTTGCAGACGACCGATGACGCCGCGGTGTGGAGGCGGGTCTCCAAGGCTTCTCGTGTCTGTCAGGCCTTGTTCGCATTCGCGCTGCTCGCCAGTGTCGCGGGCTACATGGCCCTCTCGCGCATCGTTGGAGAGACGGTGCTCGACAGCATCTACTTCGGCCTGGTGCTGTGCGGCATCGAACGCGTGGTCGAAGGGCTCGTGATCTTCTCCACGCGCATTCCCCCCTTGTCGCGCCTTGCCGTCATCGACAACCATCGCGTTGCGCTGCGCCATCGGCTGAGACCGTTCCTGCGGCGGGTGATCATTGTCTCGTGGTTGCTCGTCGTGCTCAACAGGCTCACGTTGAGGCGAGACCTCTTCTCCTGGATGGGGAAGATGCTGACGACCTCCATCACCCTCGGCAGCATCAAGCTCACCGTGGGTGGGCTGGTGGGCTTCGGGGTTGCCGTATGGGGGGCGTTCGTCGTCACCCGCGTCATCGAGATCGTTCTCGACGAAGATGTCTACCCGCGCATGTCGCTGCCGCGAGGCCTTCCCTTCGTGATCTCGACCCTGGTGCGCTACACCGTGCTGCTTCTCGGGTTCGTGCTCGCGCTGGGGGCGCTGGGCATCGACATGACGCGCTTCACCATCGTGGTGGGCGCTTTCAGCGTGGGCATCGGCTTCGGCTTGCAGAACGTGGTGAACAACTTCGTCTCCGGCCTCATCCTGCTCTTCGAGCGTCCCGCGAACGTGGGCGACGTGCTCGAGGTGAACGGCCAGCTCGGGGAGCTCAAGACCATCGGGCTGCGGGCCAGCATCGTCGGCGTGGCCGATGGCTCGGAGATCATCCTTCCCAACAGCCTGCTCGTGTCGCAGCAGGTGGTGAACTGGACCCGCAGCGATCAGCGACGCCGCATCGACATCGAGATCCCTCTCTCGTATGACGTCGACCCGGACAAGGTCACCACGATCCTGCTCGAGACCGCCGCCCGCTGCCCGAAGATCTCGCGCGAGACCAGTCCCCAGGTCTACATCATGAAGCTGCAGGAAGATCACATGCTCTTCCAGCTGCGCGTGTGGAGCCCCCAGTTCGATGGCGGGCTGGCGCTGCGCAGCGCGTTGAGCCGCGATATCGTCGTGGCGCTGCACGAAGGTGGCATAAAGGTGAGAGGCGAGAGCGGATAGCGCCGCGTCCCCCGATTGTGTCAGAGGAATGCCCCGCGAGGGTACGAACTCTCGGGAATGCGCAACCGTATCGCCCTCATCGCTGTCCTTGTCGTCTCGCTGCTGCTGCCGGCCCTGGCCGACACGCCTGCCACGCCCCCTTCGCTCACCCTCGTCAAAGCCTGGCACGGCAAGGACGGCCCTGTGATGGGCGCAGATTTCCACCCCAAGGGAGGTCAGGTCGCCTTCGGTACGCAGTCCGGCGTGCTTCACGTGCGTGACCTCACCGGCAACGACAACAACAGCACCCTCAAGAACGCCGCGTGCTGGGTGGCCTACAGCCCCTTCGTGGTGGCGGCCAGTCCGAACGGCACCCCCCTGGGCATGTCATCGCTTGTCACCCTCGCGCCGGATTCCACCATGACCATCTGGTTCCCAGACACCTTCCAGCGCCAGGGCTACTACCCCGACTCGGGGACCAATGGGGCCTTGAGCGAGAACGGCCGGATCCTGGCGGTCACCTTCGGGAAGATGAAGATACACATCTGGCACATGGACCACTGGGATCCGTCGTGGCACTCCATCAAGATGGGGGAGCCGTCAGGGGTGAGCGGGCGCGTCACCACCCTCGGTCTGAACCAGAACGGCTCGGTTCTGGCGAGCGGCTACCTGCTCGATGACGGCAAGGGCGCGCTGGTGATCTGGGACCGTCTCACCGGCAAGCAGCTCAACACCCTGCCCCTCGATCAGGCGCCGGGTCAGGTCTGCTTCACGCCGAAGACCAAGAAGATGCTGGCCGTGGTGGGGCGCAA
>RGZZ01000539.1 GCA_010028905.1 Pseudomonadota bacterium
CGCGGAACGTGCGTGGCGACTTCGGGCACCTCTGCGTCGGGGCCGCCGCGATACCCCGTCCACACCCCGCGCTCGATGTGCACGCGATAGTCGTAGCGCGGATGGCGCGCCTTCGAGAGCTCTTCGTCGAGGGTGGCGCGGCGATCGACCGCGATGCGCTCGGCCTCGTCCGGCGTCACCTTTCCGAGACGAAGCAGGTTCTGCACGTAGCTCTGCCGCACCGATGGATGGCCGTCGATGACGCGGTACATCACCGGCTGGGTGAACGACGGCTCGTCGCCCTCGTTGTGCCCCCAGCGGCGATAGCCGTACATGTCGATGATCACGTCCTTCTTGAACCGCTCGCGAAACCCCATGGCGATGTGGATGACGTGGGCGACGCTCTCGGGGTCTTCTCCATTCACGTGAAAGATGGGCACCTGCAGCATGCGCGCCACGTCGGTGGGGTACTGGGTCGAGCGCGAGTGATGGGGGGACGTGGTGAAGCCCACCTGGTTGTTGACGATGACGTGCACCGTTCCGCCGGTGCCGTACCCCTGAAGCTCAGAGAGATTGAGGCTCTCCTGCACGATGCCCTGTCCGGCGAAGGCAGCGTCACCGTGAATGACCAGCCCCATCACGCGGTTTCGCGCTTCCATCTCGGCGGGGCTGGGCTGCTCTCCCTGCGTGCGATCGACCTGCGGGCCCTGTGCCGGACGCACCACGGTGAGCGAGGGATCGCTGGGATAGGGCTCTCCCGCGGCGTCACGCGCCTCGCGCGCGCGACGATCCTGGCGGGCGCGAACCCTCCCCTCGAGCACGGGCCAGACGAACTCGAGGTGGCTCGGGTTGAAGCACATCTCGATGTCGATGCTCTTGTTCTCCGCGGTGCTCCACACGCCCGCATAGCCGAGATGGTACTTCACATCTCCGCCGCCGAAGTGCAGCTCCGGGTCCTTGTCCTCGAACTCGCGGAAGATGAGCGCGGGGTCCTTGTGCAGGATGTTGGCGAGCACGTTGAGTCGGCCGCGATGGGCCATGCCGATGATGATCTCACGCACGCCCTGTCGGCCCGCTGCCTCGATGGCGAGGTCAAGCAGGGGGATGAGGGTCTCCGATCCCTCGAGCGAGAAGCGCTTGGCCCCCACGAACTTCTTCTGCACGAACTGCTCGAAGATCTCGGCGTCGGTGAGACGGGTGAGAATGCGCAGCTGAACCTCCCGGCTCATCTCGACACGGGCGCGATAGTCTTCCATGCGCCCTTGCAGCCAGCGCTTGATCTCGACGTCGTCGATGTGCATGTACTGCACGCCGATGAAGTCAGAGTAGGTCTTCTCGAGGCTGTCGATGATCTCGCGCAGGGTGAGGAAGCGCTCACCCTGGCTCATGCTGAGGCAAGAGAAGCGCTCGTCGAGGTCGGCGTCGTCGAGGCCGTAGTACCGGTAGTCGAGCTCCGGATGACGCACCCGCTCAGAGGCCAGCGGGTCGAGACGGGCGATGACGTGTCCGCGCACGCGGTACGAGCGCACCAGCTGATCGACCCGGTCTTGCTTGTCGGCGGTGCGCGCGCAGGCTGCACGCACGACGTCATCATGCGGCGCTGCGCCTCGGCCTGCAGCGGGAGGCCGTCGGCCGTCGCGCCGCTCGCCGCTGTCGAGCCACTCGAAATAGGCGCGCCACTCGGCATCAACCGACGATGGATCGCGCTGGTAGTCGTGGTAGAGCGCTTCGACGAAGTCGAGGCTGAGGCCGTTCACCGTCTCCGACATGCTGTTCAAGGTTTCGTCTGACCTTCGCATTCTCCTTGCGCAAGCGCCGCACACACGAGCAGACGTGCATGGCATGCGTTAACACTCCGTCAACAATCTCGCACAGGTCGTCAATATGCCCCACACGGCTTTCATGCTAGACTGCCGTATCTCGTGACACACGACATCCTGCCCTGGAGGACCCCCATGCTCACGCGTATCAGCAGCACCACCGCCTCAACTCCCGCTCTCAGCCCCGCCCGCTCGGCGGCGGCTTCCGCGAGCACAAACGACGGTATCACCGATGCCCACGACGTCGTCGAGGCGCGCCAGAGCCTCGAGCAGGCGGGGCTGCGCGAGATGGCCCGTGGCCAGCAGGTGCGCCAGCAGGGCGACCTCAACGTGACCGCAGGCACTGCCACCGCGGCGGAAGGCGCCGCAACCGTGACCAATGGTCAGCAGCGCATCACCGATGGCCAGCGCAAGGCCTCTGACGGAGTCGCCCTGCAAGCCCAGGGGCAGCGCACCGTGGACGCTGGCCTGCGCACGGAGGCCGACGGCCATGCCACCGAGCAGGCAGGGGTCACCACCTTCGAACAGGCGACCGGCCAAACCGAGACTGCGGTCGCACGGCACGACCGAGCGGGAGAGATGCTTTCCTCCCTCGTCGACGCCGAGGCCCAGGGCGCCGCTGTGGCGCGCCGGGGAGCCGACACCATCGCAACGGGCCTGGAGGCAGGCGAGCTGGCGGGACAACAGGTCACAAACGGCCTCGATGCCCTGGGCCAGGGCATCACGCGCGAAACCGACGCGCTCTCACGGGAGCGCCAGGGCGTCGAAGGGCTCGAAGGGGCCCTTTCCACCATCGAAGCGGGTCGCACGCTGCGCGGCGCCGCAGAGACCCATCGCCTCGAAGCCGACGCCACCACAGCCGAGGCTCAGGACATGCAGGCGCAGTCAGATCGCCTGCTCGACTCGGCCGTGCACAAGGAGAGCTGCGCCGTGGCGGCGGCCCGCGAGGCAGAGACGCGACGAACAGAGGCCGATTCCCAGGACGCTTCAGCCGCGGTCACGCAAGCCCAGAGCATCGCAACAGGCGAGCAGTCGTCGCAGACCTCCGCCCTTGCGGCCCTGCTGGCCCGTAAAGCCGCCATCGACGCAGAGGCGGGCGCCGCCCTGGGCGTGCTTCCCGATTTTGGAGACGAAGCCGCCGCGACCCTGGCTGAAGGGCAGACGGCGGGGCTGGTCGCGCGCCTGCGCAATGGGCAGGCCGCAACGCTGGCCGAACAGGCCCGTCAGCTGGCCTCCCAGGCCAGAGACCTGGCGCGCCAGGCTCTCGAGAACCGTCAGCAGGCGTCGTTTCTGGAAGGAAGGTTCGAGCAGCTGACCGCCG
>RGZZ01000540.1 GCA_010028905.1 Pseudomonadota bacterium
GCCAACGAGCACCGCGCCCTCGGCCGCGAGACCATCTTTGAGATCGTCGACGACAGTGATCGCCCCATCACCGAGGCCGGCGTCGAGGGCCGCGTTGTGGTGACGAACCTCACCCGCCTGCTCATGCCCATCGTTCGCTACCCCGCCGGTGATCGTGCCATGTGGGCCGAGCCGGAGGCCGGCCCGCCGGATCGCAGGTTCGTGCTGCTCGGCCGCTCAGAAGAGGCCGCGCGCATCGGCCCCATGTCGCTCTACTACGATGATGCCCGCGCCGCCCTCGCTCCCTTCGCCGAAGCGCTGCGAATCGCCGGCTGCCAGATGGTCATCCGACATCGCGAGCTCAAAGACGAGCTGGTGCTGCGCGTCGGCGCCGCGGCCGACGCCGCCGACTGCGCCGCGGCCGAGCCCGTGATCACCGAGCGCCTCTACCACGAGCGCCACCTCTTCCCTGATCTGGTGAGCGGAGACAAGATCTGGCCCCTGGCGTTCGAATGGGTCACGCCCGGCGCGCTCGCCATCAATACCCGCACGGGCAAGCTGCGGCGGGTCATCGATGAGCGCCACGCGGTGAAGGCGTGAGTCCACGATCGAGCACCCTCACGATCCCCAACGACGTGGCGCTCGTGCCCGTGGTGACCGGGTTCGTGCGCGAGGTGGCGGCGGTTTGCGGGTTCGATGAGGCCGACCGGCACAAGATCGCGCTCTGCGTCGAAGAAGCCGCGGCGAACGTGATCGACCATGCCTTCTCGGCAGATGAAGATGCCACCTACGCGGTGGTGTGCACGACGCGCACCACTGGCCTCGAGATCGCGGTACGAGACATGGGGCTGCCGTTCGATCCGGAGCGCATCCGCCCGTACGACCCGAACGCCTCGCTCGAAGAGCGCGGCGACCGCGGCCTGGGCATCTTCCTCATGCGCCGCCTCATGGATCACGTGACCTTTCGCAACCTGGGGAAGAACGGCAAGGAGACGGTACTCTTCCGCTTCTTCCCAGGGCTCCACATCGAGCAGATGGAGAGCGACCACGATCTCAGCCCCTGGCCCGCGCCCAAGGCAGAGGTGGCCCGCCGCGAGAACGCCACCTTCTCGCTGCGGCTCATGCGCGCCGAAGAAGCGGTGGAGGTCTCACGCGCCGTCTATCGCGCGTACGGCTACTCGTACGTCTATGAGAACATCTACTTCCCCGACCGCATCCGCGCGCTGAACGCCAGCGGCGAGATGACGTCGGCGCTTGCCTTGAGCGACGCTGACGGCACGCTGGCCGGTCATGTGGCGCTCTTCTCATCGCCCGCGTCACGCAGCCTGGTCGAGATCGGCATGGCGGTGGTGAAGCCCGAGTTTCGGGGATACGGACTGAGCAACCGGCTGTTCGCGTTCCTGCTCGACGAAGCGCGGTCGCGCGGCTTCGACGGGGTGTTCGCCCACTGCGTGACCAACCATGAGCTCACCCAGCGCGTGTGCCTGAAGCTCGGTTTCGTTGACTGCGCATTGCAGGTGGGCTTTGCGCCGTCGACCCTCTCGTTCAAGGGCATCACCGACGTGCTGGCGCAGCGCGAGAGCGTTGTGGTGAGCCACCTCACGCTGTCGAAGCCGCCCCCCGCAACCCTCTTCTCGCCCCCGCACCACGCCGAGATGCTGACGCGCATGACGTGACGTGGGCGCCCGCACCCGATGACTGCCCCGCCGAGGACGGCGAGCCCACCACCCATCTCTCGAACGGCCTGGGGTTCGCCCAGATCGCGGTCCGCGCCATCGGTGCCGACACCGCCACCAAGATACACGCCCTTCTGCGCTCGCTCTGCCAGCGCCACTTCGAGGTCGTGCACGTTCTGCTCGACCTCGAGAACCCGCGCACCCCCGCCCTGGTGGAGGCGCTCGAGACGCAGGGGTTCTTCTTCTCCGGGCCCCAGCCCAACGCCATGACCGCCCACACCCTCGTCTTGCAGTACCTCAACAACGTGGCCATCGACTATGATCGCATCGTGCTCATCACGCCTCTCGGACGCGCGGTGGGCGACTATGTGCGCGGGGTCGATCCGGGCGTGCGCGAAGCGCTCGCGCCCTCTTCGTGAACCTTCGCCTTCGCACCCGCCTCGCGCTCACGGTGGGGGCCGCCATCATCGTCACCTTTGCCGTGATCGGCTGCCTCATCACGTTCGAGCGCAACACGCGCACGCGCAGCGTCGTCAAGCAGCTCGCCCGCAAGATCCTCGTCATGCGCGCCGACGAGATCGGGGTGCATCTGCAGCAGACCCGGGAGGCCTGCCAGCGACTGGCCAGGCAGGCCCAGCAAAGCGACCATCGACTCGAGCCGCCCAGCAGGACGCGTCCCATCGCGCTCGATGCGAGCGTCTCCGGCATGCGCTACGCAGACGCCCTTGGGGGATGGATCTCATGGACAAGCCCTGCGAAAGACGCCCTCCATGTGTGTGAGACCCCGCCCATGGGACAGGTGCCGTGGAGCGTCAACGGCACGGGTCTACGAGACCCGCAACCCGCCTGGCTGGGTCCCCATATCGATGAGAAAGCCAGCGGAGCGCCCGTGATCACCTGTGTCGCACCTGTGGTCAAGAACGGTCGGGTGACCGCCTTCATCGGGGTCGATGAGAGCGCAGCTACCCTGCTGCCTCCGTTGCACAGCCTCATCCGGCTCGGCGTCAGCGAGGTCGCCATCATCGACGAGAACGGCACCTGCCTGGTCATTCCCACCGATGCCGCAGGCCGTCCGAGAGTCACGCACAGCATCGACGAGGCAGGTCGTGAGCGCCACGATATCATCAGCGCCGATGCCGCCATCGACGGCACCCCGTACAGGGTACGGGCGTCGGCATCGATCGCGAGCCTGGAGGCAGACGAGCGCAGCCTCCTGCTTCAGCAGATCGCGATTGGCGCAATCGCAGTCACCATTCTGCTGGCCCTCACGCTGCTCATCACCCGAACCATCACCCAGCCTCTCGAGTCACTCGAACGAGCGGCAGAGCGCGTCAAGCGAGGACAGTTCGACGCGCGCGTGACCGTGCAGGAGAGCCGGGGCGAGCTCACCGAGCTGGGAGAGGCGTTCAACACGCTGATGACCGAGCTCGACACGCGCTATCAAGCAC
>RGZZ01000541.1 GCA_010028905.1 Pseudomonadota bacterium
AAGGGGGCGAGGGTGAACGACCGGGTGCGCGGCAGGTACGGGGTCCATCGGCTGCTGTACTCGACGAGGGTGAGGCGCCCCGCGATCAGCACGAGCGGAGCGATCGACCTCACCTGGTCGAGGAAGAGCTGGCGAAGCCACGTGTCGACCACGGGGCCGATGAGCTCGTAGTTGTCGAAGCAGAGCACCACGCGGCGTGCGATGTGCGCACCTCGGCGCTCGCGTCTCGTGAACCGCTCGAGGTCACGGGCGAAGGCCTGGGTGAGGGCGCGCACCGGCTCGCTTCCCATGAGGTCTTGAAGCTGCTGCTGCTGCTGGGCCTCGAACTTCTCGAAGCCCATCGAGAGCAGGTGCAAGGCGGGCGGGGCCACCTTGTGCAAGCGGCCCGCGTAGGGCGCGGCGTGCTTCAGCGCGTTCGAGACCGTGATGAGGTTCGAGGCGCGCGGGGATTCGGGGGGCGCGCCGTGCGGCCTCTGGGTACGGCGCAGGGCGTGCAGGTGGGCGTCGAACCCTGGGGTCGGACATCCGCTCGCATTCAGCGAGCGCGCCAGATCGGCGAGCACGCGGAAGACATCGTTCGGACCCGACTCCACCACGTGATGGTCGGAAATCCCGAAGACCGCCCAGGGGCGGCAGCGCCCAAGGAGCTGCTCGATGAGGAAGCTCTTTCCCATCCCTGGGGCGGCCTTGACGCAGAACAGGGTGGCGTGAGACTCGAGGCGCCACCACGGCGTCTGCGCCAGCGCCTGAAAGGTGCTCACCACCGCCTCGCGTCCCACGATCTCCGCGGCGGTCTCGGGCCTTCCCCCGCGCGAGGTGAGGGGAAGGGGGCGCGTCTTCACCTGCTCGTCACCGAGCCAGGCGTCGACCAGGGACGACGCGCGGTTCGCGCCCGTGCGCGAGCGCAGCGAATCGCGCCAGACGTAGACGGGCAGATCGGGTTCCAGGTCGAGGCGTTCCGGCGGCCAGCGCGAGCATACGAGGGCCAGCGCCGCATCGGCGCCGGTGCACTCGCGCGCCGCGCGGCAGGCGGCTTCAGTGGCGGTTTCGACGAACCAGACGACCGACGGCTTGCCGCTGCGGTGGGTGAATCGCAGCATGATGGCGTCGCTGAGGGTGTCGCGGGTGAACGGCTGCGCGTTGGCAGTGGCCCAGGCCGCCATGCGATCGGCCACCTGTGCGGCAGAGAGGCGCTCGAGCGCGGGCGACACGGGGTTCCCGAAGCGGCGTCCACGAGACTGTCGTCGCGACCGCCGGACCGCCGAGGCCGCGGAGGTCGCTCCCCCCGCCAGGGCGCCGGCGGCGTTCCAGGCGCCTCTGGCAATCGCGCCCACCGCTCGCGCCGCACCGCCCGCGAGGCTTCCCGCAACCCGCCCCACGCTTGCGCCGACGCGACGCGTCACGCCGCGCTCTGGGGGCTTCGGGTCGCCATCATCGAACGGGTCTGGCAAGGAAGCGACGTCCTCCTCGATTGGGCCACGCCCTGGTCCCGATGTTCGGGACGGCGGGTTGAGGCCCCTCTGGCCTGCGCGCCTCGTTGTCGCGAATGGTCGGCGTGCAGTGGGCGGGGGAAGGGACGAGGGCCGGAGGGCGTGAACTTCCCTGAACGCGGAACTTCAACGCCTGAGACAGGTGCGCGGGTCTGCACCCTGCGCCGCGCGGAAGCCGCGAAGTGGCGCGCGGCGCTGTCGAGAGAGGGAATGTCTGTGTACTGTCCACACTGTGGTGCCAGCATCGGCGGGTCGGCTACGTTGTTCTGCCCACGCTGCGGAGGGGGGCTCTCCGTCGCGGGAGGCGCGCCCGCGGCGCCCGGCGTGCCTCTCGACCAGATCTCGTGGGTCGATGCGCTCATGCTCCCGTTCCAGGGAAGAGATGTGGCGAACCGACTGCTGGTGGGGTGTCTCATCAACTTCATCCCCATGGTCGGACAGATCTTCCTGTGTGGCTACATCTTGCGCTACACGCGCAAGATCCTGCGCGGCGGCGACGCCGATCTCCCCCCCTGGGACGAGTGGGGGCGCCTCTTTGTCGAAGGCTCGTGGGCCAGTGTTGTCGTCAGCGCGTTCATCCTCGTGCCGTTCACGGTGCTCCTGGTGATGGCCGCACCGGCGTTCGTGGCTGTGCTGTCGGCCATCAGCGAAGGGCACAGCGATGCGGCTGTCGATATCTTCTTGCGATTGGTGCTGGGGTTTGCGATCGGTCTGCTGGTACTGCTGGCCTGCTCGCTCCCTGCGCCCATCGCGCTGTGTCGCTTCGCGGTGACCGACCGCGTGGGAGACGCGCTCAACCCGGCGGTGTGGGGCGGTCTCATTGCGCGCGCGCCACTTGCGTTTCTCGGGAACTGGCTCGGGGTGTTCGGGTCAGCAGTGATCGTCACGATGGGGCTGGCCATGCTCAACATCATTCCCGTCATCGGAACGCTCGCGTTCTTCGTGGGGAGCACGGTCATCGGCGTGGCCTGGGGCTTGTGCACCCAGATCGTCTTCGCCCGGTTCGTGGCGCGGCACGCGCGATGAGGCGCGCGGTTCGCGCGTGCTCTATGTGAGTGCCTCGATATCGTCGCCGTTTTTCGCGGTGAGCGGGGCCTATCTAACGGAGGGCACATGCAGCTCAACACGCTGATACTTCGGGTAACATTTGCCGCGAGCATCGTCATCTATGCGCTCATCGCGTCCCTCCTCTTCGGCAACAATGTGGCGCCGTCGACCGGAGTGGCACAGATGGTTGGCTTCTTCAAGATTGGTTTGCCCATTCTCTGGGTGTTCGCGCTGGTCGGGTCGCTGGTCTTGTCGCGCACGCCCACGACATCGCCCGTCACGCCCGTGATCCTCGTGCTGGCGGGCATCGAGATCGGCCCCGTCCTCGCCCTCATGACCGTCGTGCTGGGGGGAGGGGTGACGTACATGTACGTGGTGTCCGCTGTCGCCCTCGTGCTGAGCGTGGTGGACTTCCTGCGCAATCCGCTCGCATAGGGCGGTGCTGCGGAACGGGGAGGTGAGGCGGAGCCGGCACAGGTGCGGCGTCCGCGAGATTGGTTCCTCCCCCGCTCACACGCTGTTCCGGACGCGGCACGTCAACAGGGCTTGGCGATGGGCCGCGT
>RGZZ01000542.1 GCA_010028905.1 Pseudomonadota bacterium
CAGCTGCAGGGGGCGTCGGTTCCCGCATCGGCGCTCGAGACGCTTGTCTTCGCGTCGCGGGTCGATGGATACGTGCCGTCGCTGCTCGACGAGCTGTGCGCGGCGGGCGAGGTCGTGTGGACGGGGCACGGATCCATCGGCGCCGACGACGGCTGGGTGCGGCTCTACCTTGCCGAAGACGCCGATCTGCTGCGCCCGGTCGAAGCGCCGGCGGTGCTGTCGGCCCTGGCGCGGCGGGTGCTTGCGGTGCTCGAGCAGGGCGGGGCCACGTTCTTTCGTCGCATCGTCGATGGGGTGATGCGCGACGGTGGCGAAGGGGCTCTCACCGACGCCGACGTGCTGGCCGCGCTGTGGGAGGCGGTGTGGGCAGGGCGGGTGAGCAACGATACCCTGGGGCCGTTGCGCGCCTATCTCTCGTCCGGGGCCTCGTCGTCTGCGCGCCGGACATCACGCCACGGCCGGCGCGGACCGGCGCTGCCCTCGCGTATGGGCCCGCCCGCGGGCGCGGGGCGCTGGTGGGCCCTCGAGCCACCCCAGGGCGAGGCCACCCGCCGATCGAAGGCCCTGGCCGATCAGCTGCTGGCGCGCCACGGGGTGGTGACCCGGGGCGCGGTGCAGAGCGAAGAGGTGGCGGGCGGCTTCGCAGGCGTCTATGACGTGCTGTCGGCCTTCGAGGCCAGCGGGCGCTGCCGTCGCGGCTACTTCGTCGAGGGGCTGGGGGCGTCGCAGTTCGCGGCCCAGGGCGCGGTTGATCGTCTGCGCGCGGTGGGGGAGGGAGACGGTGCGGCGCTGCTGCTGGCGGCCACCGATCCGGCCAACCCCTACGGCGCCGCCCTGCCTTGGCCCGACGCGGGCGACGAGGGGCATCGGCCGGGCCGCAAAGCAGGGGCGGTGGTCATGCTGCGCGATGGCGCGCTCGTGATGTACCTCGAGCGTGGCGGGCGCACGGCTCTCGTGTTCACCGACGACGTTGACGCCCTGGCCGCGGCGGCCAGCGGGCTGGCACAGGCGGGGAGAGACGGACGCGTGGGGCGCATTGTCATCGAGCGCGTGCGGGGCGAGTCGATCTTCGGAACGCCGCTGGGTGCCGCGCTGCGGGCCGCGGGGCTGCGAGAGACCCACCGCGGGCTGCAGCTGGGAGGCGGTGCGGGGGGTGTGTAGGCGGCGATGGACGTGCGATGCAGCGACCCATAGCGGTTTCTTCCACGCAGTGACAGAGGGATGTCAGAGGCTGGCCGTTCGCCTCTCTGGCGCAATTGCCGCTGTGCGAGGAGGAGGTGCCGATGCCTGAGGGCGATACGGTGTTCCAGGTGGCGCACACCCTCGATCAGGCGCTGCGCGGGCAGATCGTTCGACGCAGCCAGTTCCGCGTACCGCGTCTGGCGGTGGCCGACCTCTCGGGGCAGATCGTCGCGGGTTGCGCGCCCCGCGGCAAGCACCTGCTGCTGCGCACCGATGCGGGGCGCACGTTGCACACCCATCTGATGATGCACGGCAGCTGGGTTCTGCAGAAGCCAGGAGGGCGGTGGCGCGGCGGTCCGGGCCACGAGGTCCGGGTGGTGCTCGAGACCGACGCGTGGGTCGCCCTGGGCTTTCGCCTCGGCGTGGTCGAGCTGTTCGACACCACCGAAGAGGCAGCGCGCCTGGGGCACCTCGGTCCGGATCTCCTGGGTTCTGACTGGGACGCCGCAGAGGCCGCGCGTCGCCTGCGCCGGCGCCCCGAGCGCGCCATCAGCGAGGCGCTGCTCGACCAGACGTGCCTCGCGGGCATCGGCAACATCTACAAGAGCGAGACCCTGTTTCTCGAGGGCATCCACCCGCTGCGACCGGTTTCGCAGATCGAGGAAGGGGCGCTCGACGCCGTGGTGGCCCGCGCGCACCGGCTGCTGCACTTCGCCGTCAAGCACGGGCGGCAGTTCACCACCGGGATGTACCGCGAGCGCTTCTACGTCTTCGAGCGCACCGGGAGGCCGTGCCGACGCTGTCGAACCCCCATTGCCGAGCGTCGCGGCCCGCCTGTGGGCGTGTCGCGCATCACCGATCCGGACATCGATCGGGCCGCGCGCATCACCTACTGGTGCCCGAGGTGTCAGCCGGAGTAGGGCAGGCGGGTGGGAGGCGGCAGGGCCAGGGTGTGTGCGGGACATCTTCGAGGGGCTCAAGGTCACTGCGTCGGGTGTGCTCGGCGACCGATTGTTCAGCGCTGTGGTCGCGCGGGCGATTGCGTCGCCTCAGGGGCGAGATGCCGAAGACTCGTGGCGAGAACGCGACGTGTGTCGACCGTGTTCACGTTCTGTCTGAGAGTCTCACACTGCGGGAGCTTTGCGGCCACGGCGGTCACGTCCTGGGTGGTGCTGAGTGCCAGGCTTCACGCCACGGGTCGCGCCGCAACGTGTTCACAGATGAATACCGGACATCTCGCTTTTTCAGGCGTTTTTTTTGTGAACACGTCGGATTGAGGGCGGGGATTGAGCTTCGGTCTGCTCACGTACTGCTTCGGTCTGCTCACGTACTGCTTCGGTCTGCTCACGCACTGCTTCGGTCTGCTCACGTACTGCTTCGGTCTGCTCACGTACTGCCACAACTGTGGCACTACATGCGGGGTACTGTCCACATCTGTGGCAGTACGCAACGTGCGTGCCAGGTACTGCCCACTATCGTGGCAGTACGCGAGGCACGCCCTCCCTGTCTGACCGCACAGGTCGTGGTTGGTGACTGACCCGTTGAGTTTGAACGCCCCCGATGAGCACAACCCACTCAATTCCACCTTGCTAAGTCTGGTTGCCCATGTTCGGTACGTCATTCACATTGCAACGACGCTGCGTTATGAGCACTGAATGCTTCCCTTCGCTTCATCGCCTGACGTCGGGAGAATGCGTGTCTCTCTCCGCTTACTTCCGTAGAACGAATCTGCGGTATGGCTTTCGCATCAGTAACCCGCCATCGCACTCGTGAGCCGTGGCTGCGGTCCTTGCCCACGAGTCAGATGGGGTGTCCCCCACTGTATCGTGGTGGACATTGGCTTGTCCCCCACGGTGTCGCGGTGGACACGGTGCCGCGCTTGCCTGTGGAGCCTGCCAGTAAGGTTGTCTCCCAC
>RGZZ01000543.1 GCA_010028905.1 Pseudomonadota bacterium
CCGGATTCCCCCGCAGGGTCTTCTACACGGTGGAGCCGGCGGTCTACTTCTTCGCCACCGCTCTGCCGCGGCCGAGCCGTCCCGCAGGGGGCAGCGCGCCACAGGCGCAGCCCTCGACCGATGCGACCCGCGGACCCGTGCCGTCAGCAACACCTCTGCCCCACTTCGAGATTCGGGTGCGCGACCCGCGCGGGCGTGAGGTGGCGAGGCTCGGCGGAGACATCCCCTCTGCGCTCGACACCGCGCGCGCAGATCTGCCGCGCGACTGCGAAGGCGCGCCCTGCAACGGGATCCGCATCGCGGAGACCTCGCTGGCGAGCTGTCCGGGGCGATACCTCGCGATGGCGTTCATCGACGACGCGCCGGTGGGAGAGCTGTGGTTCACGGTGAAACCCTTGGCAAGCGCAGGGCAGATCGTGCTCACCTCGGCCGCCGCAGAGAACGCGGAAGGTCAGCGACGCCTGACCTTCACGCCGGCCGACCAGGGGGTGTATGCCCATGTCACCTTTGTGAACGCCACCCTCGACGTCGCGCACGAACATCTGGTGCAGGTCTCCTTCGAAGGCCCGCAGGGCCGCGTGGGACGAACCCTCGGCGGCGTGCTGCGCGTGGGCCGCGGGATGCGCCTCGATGGCCGTGACTTCCCTGCGCTCTGTGATGCCGAGCACCACGACGGCCTGAGAATCGCTTCGACCACGGTGGCGGCGCTCAAGGGCGCCTGGAAGATGACGGTGAGCGTCGACGGCCGACCGGTGCGCGAGGTTCCGTTCCGGATCAGCGCAACCCGCCCGGCAGATCCGCCCTGAGCGACGCGCCGTCTCAAAGCAGTCGCGCGCCTGCCACACCGGGGGAGGCCCGCCAACGCAAGCTCAGCGCGCGTCTCTGCGCTTGCGGGCCTCGAGGGCTTTCACGTTGGCAGCCAGCGCCTTCGACTCCTCACTCGACGGGTCGAGGCGGATGGCGTTGCTCCAGGCCTCGAGCGCCGCGTCGAAACGGCCGTTGCGGGCCTCGAGCATGCCCAGGCCACGCCAGGCCGCCGCATTGCTCGAATCGACCTGCAGCGCGTCTCGAAACGCCTTCTCCGCCTCGTCGAGGCGATTGGTCTGCACCAGCGCGAGCGCCAGCTGCAGGTGCAGCGCAGACGATCGGGGGGCCGCCTGCGCCGCTTCACGCATCTGCTGCAGGCGGGGACGCGAGGCCTTCTCCTTGAGAAGGGCATCCTCGATGGGAGGGCCCGCCTCGGCGAAGGCGACGCCGTTCTGCGTGGCGCGCGCGTACGCCTCCTGCGCGTCGTCCCAGCGCCCGAGCTCGATGAGAGCGTGCACCTTGTTGATGTGTGCCTCCCTGTAATCGGGCCTCAGTCCGATGGCGCGGTCGTAGTAGGTGATTGCTTCCACGCGCAGGTTCGCTCCGACCAGCAGCGCACCCAGGCTGTTCTGCAGCACCGGATCACCCGGCAGGCGTGAAGCCGCCGTCTCGATCAGGGCCAGCGCGCTCCTGGCATCGCCGCGATAGGCAAGGTCGCCACGGGCCTTCCCCAGATCATATGCAACCAGCATCGACGCGGTCGACCAGTCGGCGCGCCACGCGCCATCGGAGCGCGCTGGGTAGCCCTTCCAGGCCTCCGCGTCGAGCGTGGGGGCTTCAGCCGCCGTCTTTGCGTCGTTGAAGGTGCGATAGAGCAGCCCCACCGGATGCACGGCCGTTCCGGGCACGGCCGCAAGGACGCGGGTGGAGCAGATGGGCAGCCTGCTCTTGAGCAGCAGACGGGCGATGTCGCCCTCGTCGGGACGTCCGCTCACCGACGGCTCGAGACCCGCTGCCTTGAGCCCTCGATCGATGTCGCGCTGCTCGTCGAGGGCGATGACGTCGGGCCGCTTGCCCTCGACGATCTGGAGATAGGCGACCGGAAAAGCCTCATAGTCGGCGCTGGTGAAGAGAATCCCCCCCTGCGGCACGGTGGCGAGCAGATCGGTGGCATACCGGCGCGCCACATCGTTGCCGCGCATCGAGGTGGAGCCGTGGTTGCCGACAAGCCCCACAACGGCCATGGCGACCACCGCCCCGGTGACGACCATCGAGCCGAAGCGCTCCGCCAGCGCATCGACGCCCGCGGCGAAGGCCACCAGCATCGCAAGCCAGGCGGGGATGAAGAAGACCTCGGCGATGTGCACGCCTTCCTGATCGAGCTGGAAGTTCAGCAGCCACGCAAACACGAACGACAGCGTCACGATGACCAGCGCAAGCCAGGCCGCGAAGGGCCTGTCGCGTCTCGCCAGGACCAGGAGGCCCCAGAGCGCCCCGACGAGGACCGCAACAGACACGGGGACGGGCCACTGCGAGAGGAAATCGCCCCCCATCACCCGCCACTGCCCGATGGTGCCCGCAAAGGTGTGGGTCGAGCCCAGCAGAGACGGGTACTGCTGACGGGTGACATGCGCCCAGAAACGCTCGAACGTGTCGGGGCGCCCCCAGTTCATCGCGGGGTTCGCCGCGGCCCGCAGCGGGAGGTAGAGCTGAACCGACAGCCCCGCGAGAAGCGCGCCGAAGATGAGCGCCAGCCTTCGCGGCGAGAGGAGACGTTCCCGACCGACCCAGACCACCCAGAGCAGAATCAGGGGCGTGAGGATCAGCACGGTCTGATGCGCGCCCAGGGAGAGGGTGGTGAGCAGCGCGGCGGCGGCCATCCAGCGATCGCCTTCGGGCGCGTCCACGGTCTGGCGCCAGCGCACGAGGCAGTAGAGCAGCGCGACCAGCAGCAGCAGCGAGAGCCCATAGACCTCCGCGATGACCGCCTGTGACCACAACGTCGATGACGCCGCGAGCAGCAGCGACGACGACGCCGCCACCCAGGCGCGAACCCCGAGGCGCGCCAGCAGCGCGGTGCTCAGGGCGCAGGCGCCCGCCGCGGCCACCGCTGACCCCAGATTGGCGCGCCAGGCGATATCGCCGACGGGGATCAGCATGAACAGGCGGGTGACGAGACACCAGAGCGGGTACCCGGGGGGGTGGGGGATTCCGAGCGTATAGGCCGCCGCGATGAGCTCGCCACTGTCCTCGCCTGTGACCGTGGGCGCAAGGGTGGCCAGGT
>RGZZ01000544.1 GCA_010028905.1 Pseudomonadota bacterium
TGAAACGGCCCTGGCCAGTGATGCGTTCGAAATCGCCGATCACTGCTTTCGTGGGGCCAGTCGCTTGCGGGGTGGGGAGTCTGCTTCCGACGGCTTGAATCGTACCCTGGTGGCACGGGTGGCCTGGCTGCGCAACAAGGGCGCCGAGGCCCGCGACAAGGGAGATCTGGTGCTGGCGGAGGCGCGCTTTCGCGAGGTGCTCAAGTTCGACAGTCAGAACGAAGATACCAAGGCTGAGCTCGCAGACGTTCTCGAGCGCCGCGTTGCCCTCGAGATTGCCGAGGGTGAGCGTCTCGAGAAGGCTGAGAAGTTTGATGAGGCGAGAGAGCGCTACAAAGCCTCGCTCGAGATCATCAGTGCGCACGATGCGGCAACTCGTCATCTCGCCGCCCTCGAGAAGACGGTCACCGCGCACATGCTGGCAGACGGTGACGCCCGCCTGGCCCGCAAGGACTTCGATGGGGCCGAGAAGGTCTTCAAGCAGGTGCGCGAGCGCGACGGCGAGCAGCAGGTTGCTGACGCCCGGCTCGAGCAGGTGAAGGCGGCGCGCATCAAGGCACTGCTGGCGGCGGCCGATGAAGACGTCACCCGCAAGCGCTTCGACAAGGCCAGCGAGGGCTACAAGCGCGTGCAGAAGCTTGACAAGGACAACGCCGCGGCCAAGAAGGGCCTGGTGCGTTGCAGACAGGGCCGCCACGATGCCGAGGTCGCGCTGGGCAACACGTCACTGAGCCACGAAGATTTCGATGGGGCCAAGAAGCACTTCGAGAATGCAGGCAAGATCATTCGAGGGAGCAAGGCCGCAAGCAAGGGTCTCGCGCGCAGCGAGGCTGCGAGTCAGCGTCACGATGGCTATGTCGAAGGGGTGAAGGTGGGCAAGGAGATCGCTGGTCGCGCTGACAAGCCCAGCGCGCGTGAAAATCTCAATGCCGCGATTCATGCTACCGAGTGGAGGGTTCAGCAGCAGAAAGAGGGGATCAAGGACGAGCCGGAGCCGTTTCGACAAGGGTGGAAGGCTGGGGTAGACAACGCCATTCGAGCTGAGTTCATCGCGGCGCTTCCGCCTCCGCCTCCCCCACCGTCACCGGAAGAGCACCACAGCCGAACCTCCGGGGCGCATCTCGAAACCGTCTACTACGTCATTCTCTACGATGGCAGCGATGACGAGGCCCAGGACGAGATGGTGAAGGCGCAGCGGGCGGGCCTGCCGGCCAGGGTCTTTGAATCGCGCGAGCTTCCTGTGACGGGACCTCCGGCAACCCTGGTGGCCATCGGACCCTTCAAGACGCCGGGAATCACGCAGGGGTGGTGGTTCGGTCACACAGGGCGGGATTCCCGGATGCGTATTCGGTGCGGGGGCGCGAGTGAGGGGGCAAGAGGTGCACCAGCATGGCGTCGGATCGGATTGTACAGATACGCCAATCTATCTACGGGGGGGAGCGACAGCATCATTGGTGCGCAATCGTGAAGAACATGCAACCGCCGACCTTTGGGGCGATACAAGACCCGCCGAGCGTCTGAGCCTGCTGGCCGAGGGGGCGCGGGTCTTGCTCGACCGCATCGGCACGCTCGAGGCCGAGCGCCGTGAAGACGCCGCGCGCTACGAAAAGAAGCAGCGCAAGGCGCTGCTCGACCTGCTCACGGTGGTCGACACCTTCGACGATGTGGCGACCTCGCTCGAGTCGTTGAAAGCCCAGGTTGCGCCCGTGCAGCAACGCGTGTTCGGCCGGCTGCGCATCGTGGCGAAGCAGCTGGGCCGCTGGCTGGCCGATCAGGGGGTCGAAGGGTACGAGGCCGAGGGCGAGTTCGACCCCACGCGCCATGTCATCGTCGACACCGAGTTCGATGCCGCAAAGCCACCCGGCGTCATCATTTGTCAGGTCAAACGCGGATACTGTCTGCACGGCGATGTGCTGCGCGCGGCGCATGTGGTGGTGAGCACCGATGACGAGAATCATCCGACTTCGATTGAAACCGAAAAGGGGTTGTGAGCATGGGACGCAAGATCGGCATCGACCTGGGAACCACCAACACCGTGGTGGCCATCGCTGATGGCAAGCAGCCGCGGGTGCTTCGCAACCGCGAGGGCGAGGAGATGACCGTTTCGGTGGTGTCGGTTCCCCGCCGGGGTCAGGCGGGTGAGCTGCTGGTGGGCACGCCGGCCTACGTCAACTGGAAGTCGATGCCAAGGGATACCGTGCTCTCGGTGAAGCGTCTCATGGGCCGGGGCTTCGAAGACGAGGCGGTGCAGAAGCTGCGTCAGCGCGCGCTGTTCGAGATCAAGTCGCCCGACGACGGCACGCCCCAGAGCCTTCGCGTGGTGCTGGCGGGCCGTGAGTACTCGCCCGTGCAGATCTCGGCCGAGATTCTGAAGAAGGTGAAGGCCGACGCCGAGGCGCGCCTCGATGGCGAGGCGGTGACCCATGCTGTCATCACCGTGCCCGCCTACTTCAGCGAGGTGCAGCGCAGGGCCACCCGAGACGCCGCGAATCTGGCGGGGCTTCAGGTCATCCAGATTCTCGATGAGCCTACCGCCGCCGCCATTGCCTTCGGTCTCGAGCGCCCCTCTGAAGAGCCGCGAACCCTGCTGGTGTATGACTTCGGGGGCGGCACCTTCGACATCTCCATTCTCACCTGGGCGGGAAACGTGTTCGTGCCCATGAACCTCGAGGGCGACATGTGGCTCGGGGGCGACGACCTCGACGACGTCATCATCGACATGGTAGCCAGCGCGGTGAAGGCGTCTGACGGGTACGACATTCGCGGTAACGCCCGGCTGCTGGTCGAGGTCAAGCAAGAGGCGCGGCGGCTGAAAGAGATGCTGAGCGCAAGCGACAGGGGCGAGATTCTCATCTCCACGGCCGAGGTCGACATCGATTTCCAGATCACCCGCCGCGATTTCGAGCTCGCCATCTTGCCTCTCGTGGCCACGTTCCGGCGCTGTGCGTGCGGGCAGAGCAACGACTGCGACGCGTTGACGTGTCACCGCTGTCAGGTCGCCATCGGCAACTTGCCGGTCGAAGACGGGCGGGCCATCTCGCTGGTGCGCAAGGCGCTGCAGAACGCGAGCCTGACGTTGGGCGACATCGA
>RGZZ01000545.1 GCA_010028905.1 Pseudomonadota bacterium
TTTGTGCTCGTTGGAAACGTCCTTTTGCGCGACGGCGTGGAGGTCGATCGGTGGGATGGGCGCATCCCGCGTGCTCGTCTCTCTGTCGATCGTCGTCTCATCAGCACGATCGACGACGGAGCGGAGATCGAAGTCCAGCTCGGCGGGCTTCGTCTGGGGGCTTTTCATCGCGCGGGGTCTTCCTACGAGGTCGGCTCGAAAGACGCACCTGCGCGTGTCTCGTCGTTCACCGAGGCGCTCATGCTGCACCTGAGCATGTGCTCGTTGCAGATTGGCGTCGATCAACCGTACCCCCAGTACCACCTGCCCGACGGCAGCGTCATCGACGCCTACTAGCCGCGACACGCTCAGAGGTTTGCGATGAACATCGACATCGAAGAACGACTCAAAGAAATCATCGGCCACGGACTTGTTCGCGGGCTTGGGAACCCCATCCCCGGCGGAATGTGCGTAGAGGCCGCGATCTGTTTGGCACTCGGCGAAGACCACAGCGCCGAGCCGTCGTGCGTTGCCGAACCCGATCGATTGCTTGCGATCAGACTCAGTAATGCTCGTTGGTCTTCGCCGCAGGCCTGCGCCGAGGCACTTCTGCCTCTCGCACTTGCGCAGTTGGGAACAGCGGGCACGGATCGAACAGCGTGGGCGCGCGCTCTCGTAGAAGGGACAATCCGGCGTGTCGTTCCGGTCGCGCTGCGCGCTGCGGCATTCGGTCACCCAAACGAAAAACACCGCAAAGCACTTGAAGCGGCAGCGAAACGCTGCGAGCAGGAGGGATCTATTGTTGTCGATTACGCCGCCAACGCCGCCGCCGACCGCGCCACATACGCTGCCACCACCGCTCGCGACGCCGCCGACCTCGCTGATGTCGCCCGCGCCGTCGCCTATGTCACCGTCGCCGTCTTCGCCGCCGCCGACGCCGAATACGCCGACGCCCGCGACGACATCCTGCGCCTCGCGGTGCAGGTCGCGCTCGACGCCTACGCCGCCGCCCCGCACGCCACGAAGGAGAAGCCATGACCGAGAAGCTGACCGACGCCCTGTACGAAGAAGCCCTCGCCCGCGTCGCGGACGGGAACATCGACCTCGGCGGCACCATCGGCCTGCGTCGCTGGTGCGACGGCAGCGGGCCGTGCGCCGTCGAGACGGAGCCGCACGGGCATTGGCGCGGCGGCGTGAGCGTCAGCACGCGCGAGGTCGTCCTGCGCCTCCTGCGCGAGCGCGACGAGGCCCGCGCCGCGTTCGCCAAGCTGCGCGACGACGTGCAGGCCGCTTTCGTACCCGAGTGCGCGGGTTGCTTCGCCGCGTGGCACGCCGTCAAGGACGCCCCGACCATCATCGAGCGCCACCTCGACAACTGCGCCTCGCACGCGGGGCACGCCTGCACCTGCACCTACGCGCCCACGATCCCGTCGCTTGGAGTGAAGCCGTGAACGCCTACGTCGGCTTCCGCGTGCGCGAGGTCGCGAGTGGTCGTGAAGGCGTCGTCGACGCGCACGACGTCGAGGGCGCGCTGGTCTGGTGGGGCTACAAGAAGCGCGACACCTGCCGCGCCGACAGTCAATCGTGGGTGGCGTGGGACGCGCTCACGTTCGCGGACGGCACCCGCCCGCATTTTTCCGACGAGGTCGTTCGTCGGGCGCAAAGGGGTTTGCGATGACTGCTGTTTGCTTTCACCTTCCGTCCGTCACTTGCGAGAACTGCCACCACCTACGCAGCGGGACCGCGCGTGGACCGCTCCCGTTTGTTTCGACGACCGGAACGGGCGGCTGGCAGATTCCCGCGTCGATGGTGCCGCCGCCCGACAGCTACACGCGCCGACAGGTTGAGGTGATGTTGCACATCGCGCTCACCGTCCGCACCGACGAGTGGACGAGCAATAGCGTCGACGAGCGCGTGGCTGCGCTGCTGGCGATGTTCACGAAGGAGAAGCCGTGACCGTCTGGATCGTGAGCGAAGGGTGCCGCTACGAAGGCGGCGAGGTTCACTCGGTACACGCCACGCGCGAAAGCGCGCTGGTCGCCGTCGAGAAGCTGCTGGCAGAGCACCGCGAGAAGGTCAGGGCGATGCGCGAGTATTCGCCGTCAGGTTTTTCCTCGGCTGGATGGGACATGCAGGAGCATCCCGGCGACCGCTGGCTCAACAAGGTGGACGTCATCGAGGTCAAAGAGTGGACCGTGACGGAGGGGAAGCCGTGATCGTGTGCGTGACCTGCAACCGCGTCATGGTGTCGCTGAACGACACGTCGACGGCGTGGATCAAGCAGACGAAGAAGGAGCACCCCTGCACCATCGTCCGCTGCCCGCTCTGCGGCACCGTCGTCGCCGACGTCAACCGAGGCATCGAGAAGCACGCCGAGGAACCGTGGCCGGGGGACTTGGCGCTCGACCTACCCCACGACGAGGAGCACCTGTGACCAATGCACCGCCTCTGATCTACGTCGCTGGCCCGTACCGCGCCGCGACAACGTGGCAGATCGATCGAAACATCACGAACGCCCGCGTGTGGGGCGCGAAGTTGGCGGGGTGGGGCGCGTACCCCGTCATCCCGCACAGCAACACCGCGCACATGGACGGCGTCGCCGACGACTCGCTGTGGCTCGCCGGGACGATGGAACTTCTGCGCCGCTGCGACGGCGCGATCTTCATCGAGGGCTGGCTGGATTCTTCGGGCGCGAAGCAAGAGTGGGCCGAGGCGTCGCGCTTGAACTTGCGGCGCGTGGATGCGCGCAGCCTGTCCGAGTCTGACATCGAGGAATGGGTCAAGGACGTGCGAAAGACGAAGAAGGTGACGCCGTGACCAGCACCACCCCGCGCCCCTGCGCCGGATGCAGCCGCGACCTCGGCTACGTCATGCACACGCTCAACATCACCTACAACGGCTGGCGATACGAGGTCTGCGGGCACGTCGTTGGTCAGAGAAACGGCTGCGCCGAGCGACTGATGCAGCGCCTCACGGCGTCGTCGTCCTCGACTTCTGCTGCCACCGTCGACACGTTGGTCGTGCCTTCGTTCTTCACGGCATCGGGGAGCGGAAAGCCATGACCGACTGCCCCAAGTGCGCCGACATGCGCGACCACCTCGCCGCCGAGC
>RGZZ01000546.1 GCA_010028905.1 Pseudomonadota bacterium
AATGGCCCGCTTCCAGGTGAGCGGCACCGCACGTCCGGCCCCCACCACGGTGACAGGGCTCGACCTCAACCGCTACCAGGGAACCTGGTATGAGGTCGCCCGCTACGACAACGCCTTCGAGAAGCCCGGTGAGGCCGCGCGGGCGCAGTACACGGTGCAGCCGGACGGCCGCGTGCGGGTCGAGAACACCGCCTACGATCCGGTAACGGGAGAGTACCGCAATGTC
This sequence comes from Pseudomonadota bacterium, assembly GCA_010028905.1. Taxonomy (NCBI): domain Bacteria; kingdom Pseudomonadati; phylum Pseudomonadota; species Pseudomonadota bacterium. The sequence goes on from RGZZ01000546.1 coordinate 227, forward strand.
GTGGGCAGTGCTTCGGTGGGCAAGGAAGGCGACACGAGCAAGCTCCGGGTGAGCTTCGTTCCTGGCGTGGGCAAGTACGGCGTGGGCGCGGCCGACTACTGGGTGGTCGACCTGCAGCCGGATTACCAGTATGCGGTGGTGGGCGACCCGGCTCGACGCGCCATGTGGGTGCTGAGCCGAACGCCGCAGCTCGACGACGCAACCCTCGAGGGAATCAAGGAACGCGCCGCAGCCCAGGGGTTCGACCCCGCTCGCCTCATCGAAACCCCACCGTTCCCCCAGAGCTGAGAGCGCCCCCCTTTCCCTGGTCGCGCCGTTCAGTTACATTTCTGGGGTGTCTCCCCTCATCCGCTCGACGGCGTGGCCAGGCCGGCGTGGCAGCGCCATCATGCTGGCGCTGTTCTTTCTCACAGCGCTGTTCTTGCTGGCCACCGCCTTCCAGAAGCTGCTGCCGGTCGAGCTGAACGCGGCGCTCTCGAACGAACTGCACACACGTGCCAGCCTCGTAGCCGACGCAGGGGTCGAAGACACCATTGCGTTCATCGAGAGCGCATTGGCCCAGGGAAATGAGCCGTTTGCCGGGTCGCCTCCGTATCTGCGCTCAGGGGGGCTGGGAGCCGACTGGACGTGGACAGCGACCGTGACGCCAGACGCTTTGACCCCACCCAACAGCAACGGGTCTATACGGGTGTATCGCATCGACTCGATCGCCTCGTTCGGCAAACGTCAGCTACGGCGCATCTCTGCCTATGCCGGCCAGCAGAGCTTCGCGCGCTTCGCGCTGTACGCCGATACCGTCGATCAGACCGGCTGGTGGGACCCTTCCACGGAACACTACGACGGCCCGTTCCACGTCAATGACCCGTTGCGGATCGGCACTCCAGGTGGAGTGTACAGCAATGCGTACAGCCCGCTCTTCTTGAGCACGGTGACAAGCGCATCTCGTGACTCCTCCAGTGCAGACGGGGTCACCTATGTGAGTGACGGAGGCAGCGGGGCAGGCGATCCGCCCTACGACAGCAACGGAAACCCCATCCCCGGGCGGTACGAGGCCCTCTACGCCCAAGGTCGACCGTCGCTGCGCACAGGGGTGAGCCGCATCGACATGCCCGCCAACACGCAGTCCCTCGCCAGTGCGGCGTGGGGAGATCCGAGCACCGGGCCGCCCAGCACCACCGGCGTCTACGTGAACCAGGCCAAGACGGGCAACGGCTCGTCCGGCGGCGTCTACATCGTGGGCGACGTGTCGAAGATGACCATGTCGGTCGATTCGGCCGGCAATCGAAGCCTCACCATAAAGCAGGCCATCGGCCAGACCACGGTCACCGAGACCCTGGCCTCCTCGGTCAGAGCACCCGATGGCCAGAACGTTCCCCAGGGCCGCACCCTCGTCGTGCCTCCCTTCGGGAAGCCGAATGTGGTGAGCACCCTGACCAATGGCGTGGTCTACTCGACCGGAACCATTGCGTCGCTGTCAGGGGTGAACAAGGGGCAGCGCACCATCGCCACCGATGTGACGAAGCAGACCGAGATCAAGATCGGGGGGAGCATCACGCGATCCGACACACCTGTGGGTCAGAACCCCACGGGCACGGCCGACAATCTGGGCCTGGTGACCTACACCCTGCGGTTCCCCACGTCGCTTCCACGCAGCTCGGCAACCCCCGTCTACCTCTACGCCACGGCCATGGCGGGAATCAAGGGTGGAGGAGGCGGTTCGGTCATCGATGGCCTCGACAAGCAGGGCCTGGGTGTCCTGAACATCTATGGGGGGCTCATCGTCTCGAACGACGGCGTCACGGTGAACAACGCCAACCTCTGGAACCCGTACACCCACGGCTTCATCCGCACCATCCACTACGATACCAACCTGGCCAGCAGCCCGCCGCCCTATTTTCCCACCTACCCCAAGCTCACCGTGCGCTCGTGGAGCGACGAGGCCATCTGAGCCCTTCAATTCTCCTTCCGGATGCGCTACGTTGACCGCCATGACGACGCACGCCTGGCAGCACGCGAACGCCCCCCTCCGCGGCAGCGCCATTCTGCTCGCGCTGTTCTTTCTCACGGCCCTCTTCCTTCTCGCCCAGGCCTTTCAGAGACTGCTGCCCGTCGAGCTGAACGCGGCCCTCATCCACCAGACCGACACGTCGGCCTACTTCGCCGCCGACGCGGGGGTTCAAGATGCCATCGCCTACATCGAGAACCAGCTGGCCAACGGGCGAGAGGTGGCCTCGCCGCTGACGCGGCCGTGGGCGGGGTTGGGCGCCTTCAGCTACCAGACCACCATCACTGCCGACGCCCAGACCCCTCCCAACGGCAGCAGCCCGCTGCGCGTCTTCACCCTGGTGTCTGATGCGTGCCGCAGCAGCGACAGCAGTCGCAGACCCGTGCGCCGCATCACCGCGAGCATCGCCCAGCAGAGCTTTGCGAGGTTCGGGTACTTCGCCGACAAGACGAACGGGATACCGTACGGAATCTCCTATGAATTTGACGGCCCGTTTCACGTCAATGATCCGTTGCAGCTCACTCTGCCTTCTGAGTTCTACAACGGTGGGTATGCCGCGATCTTCAACAGCACCGCCACGAGCGCTTCGGTGGTCTCCGGCAGCGCCGATGGCGTCGACTACAAAGGCACCCCCCCGTTCGACGGCTGGGGAAATCCGATCGCCGGACGCTACGAGAAGGTCTACAAGCAAGGGCGCCACGCCCTCACCACTGGCGCGCGCCGGGTCGAGCTGCCGCCCAACACGGCCTCCCTCGCCAACGCGGCCTGGGGCGACCCGACCATGCCCAAGCCCACCACGGCGGGGGTCTACGTCAATCAGGCCAAGACGGGCAACGACGC
>RGZZ01000547.1 GCA_010028905.1 Pseudomonadota bacterium
TCGATGCCGTGGTGACGCGCGTGAACCACGGGCGACGCGCCTTCGAGTTCGCCCTTGTCAAGCGCGCCGACACGGGGCAGTGGGGGCTTCCGGGCACCTTCGTGGCGCCAGGCGAGACGAACGCCCAGGCCTTCACCCGCGTGGTGACCGAGAAGCTCGGCCTCGCCGTCGACGCCGCTGGCGCCGAGGTCATCGCGCGTGTTCTGGTGCGTGACTACCGCAACACCGATCACGCCTGGATCGAGTCGACGGTGCTTCTTGCGCGCCTCGACGAAGACGAGATGCCCCCCCTGCAAGGCGCCCACGGCGGCGTGACCGACGTGGCGTGGCTGCTGGTCGACGGTGCCCTTGCCGACCAGCTGTTCGCCAGTCACGCCCGCATCATCGCGATGTGCGTGCGGCGCCTGCTCGAGTCGTGCGCGGATCAGGTGCGGCGCGAACCGCTCGAGCTTCTGCTCGACCGGCTCTGAGCGTTCCCTGCCCAGCGCGCCCCGGCTGCCCCCGCGATGGGAGCCCCGAGATGGGAACCCCGCGATGGGAGCCCCGCGATGGGCGCTCGTCGCGCCGCTCACAAGGTGCCAGCGCGCCCATCAGCGCAGGGAAATACGTTGGCAGCGCCCCCTCCGATCGGCCCCCACGAGGCACTGCCGGTTACCTCGTGACTGCCGCCTTCTGGGACGCTGCCTTCCGCAACCCCATCATGACACGGGCTCATGAATCGCCGATGGAGAGAAGATGAGAGCCAGATGAAGGTTTATCGGCGAAGTCCGCGGGGAAGCGAGACGCCCGTTCTACTGCGCCGGCTCCGATGACCAGGTGCGTGCGGCCTGATCGAGATGGAAGCGAGACGCCCGTTCTACTGCGCCGGCTCCGATGACCAGGTGCGCGCGGCCTGATCGAGATACGACCCCATCACCCGACCCGCGCCAGGAGGCAGGTTGCGGATGGCGTCCTTGGCGTCTTGCAGGCGCTGCCCCTCTACCTCGAGGGCGTGGCGGTAGTGCGGAGAATCGCCGTGATACGGCGCGCCTGCCCGTGTCGAGAACGGCTCTGCCGTGAGCGCGGGCGCCACGAGAACGCGGTCGCGCGCGTGAGAGATGGCGCTGGCCTCGACGTCGGCGAGACGCGCGTGCTCACGAGGCTCGGCGTGACCGTACATCGTGCCGCCGCCCGCATGGTCGCCCGCCACCTCGAGGCGCTGATCGATCCAGGCGCGGGTCGTGCCCGATGCGTGGCGGAAGGCTTGCGCGACGGGAGCGGGCAGCGCGCTCAGCTCGCGCTCGTTGGCGGCGCTGCGAATGTCGGCGTACGCGGCGGACGCCTCATCGACGGCGGCCTCGCTCGGATCGGCGCCGGCGTGGTCGCGCACGTAGGCGTCGAGCCCCTCGCGCAGCGCCTTCTGGTCGGCGGCGGAGACGCTCTGGCTGAAGGTCGCCGTGGCCGACTGCGCCACGCACCCTCCGAGGCTGCCCACCACCGTGACGCCCAGCATGGCCAGGGCGAGCAGGCGTGTCGGGGTCGCAGCTCCCTGAGCAGTGGGAGGCGAGGCCACGTCTCCCGCTGTGAACCCGTCGACCGACGGCGTTGACAGGGGGGGCGCGCACGGCGAAGACGCGTCTCTGACGCCGCCCTCCACGCCCAGGAACGGGCTCTGGACGCGGCCGGTCGCGCGATGGAGCAGAGATTGGACCGCGGTCATGTCGGAATCCTCGCTTCAGGTGACTCCATTCCACGCATGCCGGCACCTGATGCAACTGTATCGGACGCCGATGAAAGAGACCTGAAATGCGTCAGCGCCTGCTGTGGCGACGTTGAGTCTCGTGCTCACGCGCGGTGATCGGCCAGGATCGCGCCGCGAAGAAAGGGCGCGCCCCCCCTCACGACAGCCCCGGTGGAGCGGTGCTGCAGCAGGCGCCCAGGGCGCGCAGCCACCAGGGGGCACGCGCTCGACGAACGCCGTCGGCGACCGTTCGCGCCTCGTCGAGCGTGAGCGGGACCCAGCGACGGATGAAGTCCGGCGTTCGCACATCGACGGGCAGGCTCTGGAAGAGCGCGATCTTGGCGTTCCGATCGGCCTCGGTCATCTCCGGGCTGCGCAACGTGAGCGGCGCGCACCGTTCGACGATCTCGCTCTCCGTTCCGGTGAGATCGACCCGCACGAAGCGCGCGTTCTTCTCGCCTTCGATGTTGTTCAGGCACACCACGGTCGCGTGGTAGTCGAGGCCGCGCGCGCGAGACAGAACCTCCTGCAGGCGTCGCTCGGAAGCCATGACCTGGGCGCTCACGTCATAGGGCATGATCACGAGAACGCGCACCTCCGCGGGTGGCTGCGAGCGGGCTGCGATGTGGTCGCCGATGGTCCCCGCGGCCACCTGGGAAGCGGGGGTCCCGTAGCTGTGGAACACGATCTCGTAATCCGACGCCCGTCCGCTGCTCCCGCGCACGAAGACCTTGATGGCGCCACACCCCGCAGTATCGACGACATAGCGCTTCCCCGGCTCGCATATGCGCCACTCGTTGACCCGCACGTCAACGGGCTCCTCTGCCTCTGCCGCGCGAGCCGGGGGGCTGTCGGCCACGCGCGCACGCAGGTCGAGGGTCGACGAGATGTCACTCGCCTGCAGCGAGACCAGGGGCGCCGACGCGGCGCTCTCGCCTGTACGCGAAGCGGGCGACAGGCCTCGCGTCGGTCGCGCCTGCGTCGCGGCGCGTGGCAGCGCTCGGGTGGGCTTGGGTTCAAAAAATACGCCTCGCATCGCTTCCGTGTCCTCTCGGTGCTGGCCCCGCGCTGCAGAGCATAGCGGTTCCCGCCTTGAAGGTCACTGAACGGTGAGTCGAACGGGCGTGAGATGCGCGTTGAAACGCGACCCAGCCTGGAACGAGCGCGATGGTATGCCCCTCGGCGATACAATGACACGGCGAGGTTCACCGACGCGAGGACACGAGGACACGAGGACACGAGGACGTCCACTGACCCCCACCGCCACGAAGACACGACTGCAGTAGAAGCCCAAATGCTGAGGAATCCCCGGTTTTGTTCTAGGCACGGTGCGGCTTTGCCGCATTC
>RGZZ01000548.1 GCA_010028905.1 Pseudomonadota bacterium
CCCACCGTGCTGAGACCCGCTCCCGGAGACGTTCAAGGGGTCTATGTGCTCGACGCCAGAGACACCGACACCCCCATCATCAAGGCCACGCGCAACGGGTACGACGACATGTACCTGCGCTTCAGCCTGAAACAAGAAGCCGACGGCCCACGCTGGGAATGGACCTCGACCAATGCATCCGGCGAATACGTGCGCACCAACCCGAACGTTCCCGACATCAACAAGTGGCGCCGCGTGGCGGTGACCACCGACCGACCCGACGATGGTCCGCAGTTCTGGAAGACGCTTGCCATCGAGGGGCTGACGGCCGATCTCGGCGTCTGGCAGAAGGTTGACCCCGCCCTGAACAGCAGCCCCGACGCGCAGATCGAGTACGGGGCGGAGAGCTTCAGCGCGGTGCGGGCGCAGTCGTTCCGCCCGGGCACGGTCGTCATTCCCAACGCCTCTGCGCCAGAGCCCATCTTCGTCACCCGCCCGTGGTTCCACACCATCCAGATCAAGCTCGGTGGCGGCATTGCAGACAAGACATCCGTCGCCCTTCCCGCATTCAGCCCGCGCTACGGCCCGTTCAGCTATGTGGCGTTCGATGTCGCCATCGGGCTCGCTGGCCTGGCGCTGCTGGGGTGGTGGTTCGGCGTGAAGATGCCGGCCCGTCGCCGCCTGCGGCTCGAAGAGAATGCGCAGCGAGGTCTGGTGTCGCGCATCATCGAGCAGACCAGCGAGATGAAGGACCCCGCCGATCTGCCCCCGCTGCTGGGACAGACCCTGACCTGCAACAGCGGCGCATCGTTCGTGGTGCTCTCGCTGCTGGGAAGGGGCGGCATGGGCGCGGTCTTCGACGCGGTCTCTGACAGCCCGGAACGCCGGCAAGACGAGCACTGGGCCATCAAGGTCGTCTTCAGCGACGTGCTCGAAGACGCAGACAGCCGCGAGCGATTCAGACGCGAGGTCGCGGTGACGTCGCGGCTCAGCGACCCCAACATCGTGAAGGTTCTCGATTCCGGCCTCTACCAGAGCGGGTCGAAGGCCTGGCCGTTCATGGTCATGGAGAAGGTCGACGGCCGCGACCTGCGTGCCTACCTCGAAGACGGGAGCATCCAGAGCGTTCCCCTCGTCACCGTGCTCGACTGGATTCTCGAGACCCTGCACGCCCTGAAGACCGCCCACGCCGTGGGCGTCATCCACCGCGACCTGAAGCCCGACAACATCATGATCACCCGCAGCGGACACGCCAAGGTCATGGACTTCGGCATCGCGCGTCAGGTCGACGCCAAGACCCTCACCAAGACCGGCACCGCCATGGGCACGCCCGCCTACATGTCGCCGGAGCATCTCAACGCGAAAGACATCAGCCCCGCCGCCGACATCTACTCGATGGGGGTCATCATGTACGAGCTGCTCACGGGGAAATGGCCCTACGACACGGGAGAAGACGGCGCCACCGATGGCTGGCAGCTGCTGTCGAAGATGATGACCGACGACCCTGTGCCCATCGATACGCAGCGCACCGACCTCCCCGATGGCTTGGCGGAAGTGGTGATGCGCATGATCAACCCCTCGCTGAGCACGCGATATGCAAGCGCGGAGGCGGTGCTCGAGGCGATCTACCCCATCTACGACAGGCTTTCCCCGAACGAGAGAAAGTAGCCCTTGCCCCTGCAGCCATCTGCGAAACCACGGTTGAGGCCACACTGAGCCATTCTGCCACGTCAGCTGAACCTGCGCTGCCTGAGGCATAGACCCGGTTTGTCGCGACAAAGTCGCCACACGCCACGTCTGCAAGCCGTGACAAAGCCCCGCTGCGAGGGTACGCTGAACGTGAAGGGACGTGATGATCGTGAACATTCGCAACATCCTGGTGCCCACCGACCTGTCAGAGGCCTGCGACAAAGCCCTCGACTACGCGTCGCAGCTCGCAACGGTGTTCAATGCAACCCTCCATCTGCTGCACGTCATCGAGATGCCTGTGGTGGCCGACCCCATGCCTGGGAGCCTCATGTGGCCCTATCCGTCCGCCGCCGTGGTCGACGAGGCCCGTCGGTGCCTCGAGGACCTCCAGAAGCGCGTCAGTGTGCCCTCGACCGTCAGCGTCGAGCGGGGAGTGGCGTCAGAGTCGATTCTCGCCTACGCCAAGGAGAATGCCATCGACCTCATCGTGATGGCGACCCACGGTCGCCGTGGGTTTGCGCGCATGCTCGTGGGCAGCACAACGGAGACGGTGCTGCGGCGCGCCCCCTGCCCCGTGATCTCGATTCGACCCGAGAAGGCGGTGCAACCACCGGAGAGTGCACCTGCGGAAGCCGAGAAGAAGAAAGCCGAGACCTAGCCTCCCGTCGCCCCTCGTTTTGCTACAGAGATACCGGCGATGGTCACCCGGTCAGGCTCGTCAGAGATGGTCTGGACCTGGACCGGGCGTGCATTGGCCTGCCTCGTGGCCGCCAGCTCGGCGCTGATACGCTCTGTTGCGGTCTGCAACGCCACCTGGTAGCGCTGCTCGTCTCGTTGCACGGTAGCCGCCTGTGTCTCTCGCTTCTGATCGAGCTGGGCCTGGCAGGCACTGGCGTTCGCCTCGCCGCCTTTGCGCACGAGCCAGAGAGCCAGCGCGGGCACAACGAAGAAACCCGCCGCCATGCCCGCCAGCGCAGCGACGCCTGTGAGGCCGGAGTGGCTGAGAAGGACCATCGATCCCATGGCGCTCCCGCAGAATGCGAAGATGCCCCAGTTCGACATCGACCGCCTCACGTAGGCGTCGGTGTTCACCTGTTCCGCATTCACGGCCTCGAGCCTCGCCCGTGACGAAGCGAGCACCTGGGCAGCCTTTGCACAAGTCGGGTCTTTGAGGGCTCGGTCGAGCACCTCCATGGCGTCGGCGGCGGTGAGATGCGACACGAGCGCCCCCGCGCCCTCAGTCGATGGCGCGCTGGAGGCGGGCGCATATGAGGCGTGGAGCACCGCAGACGGTGCGACGGTACGAGCAATGGAAAGCATGGCGAGCAACCCTTCTGCGACATGTTGTCCCAGCGCCCTCGAAGAACCCTGAAACCCTTCACCGACCACCGTC
>RGZZ01000549.1 GCA_010028905.1 Pseudomonadota bacterium
CTGGTACCAGCGGTCGATCTCGGGCGCGCTCATGCGCGCGGAGCGCTTCTTCTTGTAGAGCCAGTGCTCGTGCATGAGGCGACCGAACTCCACGAGCGCACCGGACTCGAGCGCCGCACGGCTGCGCAGGCCGATCTCCTTGACATAGTGGAGCCCCTCGACCATCGCGCCGTCACGACCGCGGGTGCGGTCATCCTGCTCGCGCAGGATGGCCGAGGCCGAGCGGGTCAGGCCGGTGCAGAAGAGCAGAACGTGCTCGGTGAGACGATCAGCTGTCTCCGGCGAGAGCGATAGAGGCGTCACATCGACCGTGTCGTCGGGGTTGAACACATAGCAGCCCACGCCTCCGAAAGCCGCCGCGTAGGTGTCCTGCTTCCCGACGGGCTCGCCGAGGACATCGATCTCGATGTGGCTCGCCATCTCGGCCAGGGAAGGCGCGTCGATGGTGCGCCCCCGCAGCCGATGGAGCGCCTTGAGCAGCGCGGTGCCAAAGCTGCCGGACGAACCCAGCCCGGTACCGGCCGGCACGTCGGCCATGGTGGTTATCTCGAGGTTCTTCTCGGTGATGTCGAGCAGCCGGAGCGCCTCGCGAATGATGGGATGACGGATCTCGTCGATGGACTGCACGTCCTCGATGCTCGAGTATCGAAGCACCGTGGAGGCGCGAAACGTGTTGTGCACCGAGACGTAGACGTAGCGATCGATGGCGGCGGCCATGAGGAAGCCGCCGTGCTCGCGATAGTACGAGGGGAGATCGGTGCCTCCTCCGCCGAGGGTGATGCGCAGCGGGCTGCGGGCGATGATCATGACGGTGCGGGTTCCAGTTCGGCACGCATCGCGCGCACCGATGTCCGGATGGCTTCGGCCGACGTGCGCTCGCATCGCCAGCCGAGGGCGCGGATGCGCTGCGTGTCGAGGCGCATCACGGGCACGTCGCCCTTCCATCCGCGGTCTCCGCCCGTGTAGGCGTATTCGGGGTTCACCCCCAGAACCTCGCACACGATGCCAGCGATCTCGGTGACGGTGATGTAGTCGCCGGTGCACACGTTGTAGGCGCGCCAGGGCGTCCCCCCATCGCGGTGAGCGAGCATCACCGCCGCAATCACGTCAAGCACGTGCACGTACGACTTGCTCTGACGCCCATCTCCCAGGATGGTGAGACGGGTGGCGTCGGTCAGGAGCCGGCGCAGGAAGTCGTACCCCACCCCGTGAGTCTGCCGACCGCCCACCACGTTCCCGAAGCGGAACACCCGAGCCCGAAGGCCGAACATGTGGGCGTAGGCCTTGCTGGCGCCATAGGGCGAGACGGGAACGAGCGGGCCGTGGTCCTCGGACACCTCGAAATCGCCCAGATCGCCGTAGATGCCGCTGCCGGATGCGTAGAGGATGCGCCTCACCCCGCCCCGCCGCATGGCCTCGGCCACGTTGCGCGTGAGCTCGGTCCCCTCGCGGAAGTCGACGTCCGGGTCAGTCATGGCCTTCGCGATGTCGGGGTTCGAGGCCAGGTGGATGACCGTGTCGTGGCCGCGCATTGCGCCCTCGAGGCGGTCGCGGTCGTGCACGTCGGCCGCCACCACGGCGAAGTGCGGATGCGCGCGACACGCAGCGATGTGGCCTTCCGTTCCGGACGAGAAGTTGTCATACACCGTCACCGCATGGCCCGCGTCGAGCAGATGCTCGGCGAAGTGGCTGCCGATGAAGCCCGCCCCGCCGACGATGAAGAAGCGCTCGGCGGTCACGGCTTCGACGACTCCCACTTGAACGCGCTCCGATGCAGCAGCGGATGCGAGACGAGGAGGTGCCACACAACAGCAGCGATGGCCTCGGTGTGCGCCGTCACACGGGCTTCGAAGCGCGGGGGAACGATGACGCAGACCGCCGCATGACGGGCGGTGTGCCCCCCGTCACGCCCCACCACGCCGAGCACCCGGGCCCCGCGGGACACCGCCAGGTCGACCGCGGCCACCAGGTTGGGCGAGATGCCTCGCTCGGCGTCTCCCCCTCCCACCGAGAAGACGAGCAGCGCGTCGTCGGCGCCCAGGCGCGACACCTCGAGCCAGGCCGAGAAGGTGGTCGACCACCCCTCGTCGTTGGTGCGCGCCGTGAGCTCGGCCACGTTGTCGGTGGGGGCGTAGGCCTCGATGCCGCACATCTTGCGCAAGTCGGCCGTGGCGTGCGAGGCGTGCGCCGCGGAACCGCCCACGCCGAGCACGAAGAGACGCCCCCCACGGTCTCGCAGCGCCGCCAGCTCCGCCACGAGGCCCTCGAGAGCGTCGGCGTCGAGCGCGCCGACCAGGGCCGCACACTCATCGAGATACTGCCGGCTGTGGCTCACAGGCGCAGCCCTCCCATGTCGGCATCGGCCTTGAGCATGCGCACCGTGTCGAGGCTCACCTCGCCCAGGTCGCGCCCCAGCTGCGACAGCTTCTCGAGAAGGCTGTCGGTGACGGTGATGATGTCGACCCCCACCTGAGAGGCCTGCACCACGTTGAATAGCTCGCGGGGGCTGGCCCAGAGCAGCTCGATGGCCCGATCGGCCGATCGGCAGATGGCGAGCGCGGCCCGCATGTGCCCCACCGGGTCGACCCCCGCGTCGGCCGAGATCACCGACGGCGCGCCGCCGCGGAAGGCGTCAACGGCCTCGGCCACATGTCGAAGGGTCAGGATCGCGGTGAGATTGACCTTCACCCCCTCGTGCGAGAGCCTGCCGGCGACGCCGATGAGGGAAGTGCCCGACGTGGTGGTGACCGGAATCTTCACGTAGGCGTTGGGGGCCCACTGGCTGATGCGAAGCGCCTGGGCGGCGATCTCGTCCGCACTGTCGGCAACCACCTCGATGGAGACCGGGCGCGTTCCCGCCGCCGCCAGGGCGGCGCGCGAGAAGCGCTCGTAGTCAGTGACCCCGGCTTTGCGCGCCAGCGAGGGGTTGGTGGTGAAGCCCGAGATCATCGGATCGGCGGCCCTGCGGCGAATGACGTCGAGGTCAGCGCCGTCGGCAAAGATCTTCACCCGCAGGTCAGCGGCCTTCACCCCCGAGCGATGGAGCGCACCGCCCAGGAG
>RGZZ01000550.1 GCA_010028905.1 Pseudomonadota bacterium
CGAGGAGAACCGCGAGCGAGCAGCCGACGAGGTACTCGGCGTGCTGGCCGAGGGGCACTCGGTGGCCCTTGTGACCGACGCGGGGATGCCCGTGGTCTCAGACCCAGGCGATGTGCTCGTCGATCGCTGCCACGCCGCGGGCATCCGCGTGTCGTGCGCGCCGGGCGCCTCCGCCGTTCTCTCGGCCCTGGCCTGCTCCGGGCTGCCCGCGCGGCGATTCACGTTCGAAGGCTTCTTGAGCCGCCGCGCCTCGCACCGCAAGACCCACCTCGACGAGCTCAAGACCGAGCGACGCACCATGATCTTCCTCGAGGCGCCCAGCCGCGTCGACGAGACCCTGGCGGCCCTGCGCGACGCCCTTGGCGGTTCGCGACGCGCCTGCGCGGCCCGCGAGCTGACCAAGAAGTTCGAAGAGATAAGGCGCGGCACGCTGGCCGAGCTGGCCGACTGGAGCGCATCGCACGAGATGCGCGGCGAGTTCACCATCGTGGTGGAAGGCGCGGCTGAATCGACGACCGTTGCCGAGGCACCATCGAACGAGGCGCTGGCCGCTGAGGTGGCGGCGCGCATGGCCGACGGGCTCACCCGTCGCCAGGCTTCAAAAGAAGTCGCGGCCCGCTACGGCCTCGACTCCCGGGCCGTGTACGAGATGTGAGGCGCGGTCACGGCTGACCACACCTGGAAGAGCGCGGGCGCACCCCGATCGCACGGGCACCACGAAGCGCACCCTGCGGACACGTCCGCCAGCATGCGAACGCGGCCCGTCAAGCCCCAGGCTTCTTCGCGATCTTCACGCCCCCGATGATCACGGCGTCGGTGCCGTTCTGTACCTGGCCGTCATGAGGCAGAAGGCTTGCTTGCGGCGCAGCCAAAGCCGTCAGCGCGTCGTCAATCGATAGCGTGAGAAGAACCTTCTCAGAGAGCCCGCGCATCACGTCATCGGCCGACAATGCACCGAATCGCCCCTCTCGCAAGCCCTGCTGCACAAAGGCGAACACCTCGACCGCGCGATCGTGCTGTCCGATGAAGGCAAGCAGGTGAAGCACGCTGAGAAGGCGCTGGCCGGTCTCGACCAGGGTCTCAGTTGGCAAGCGCTGCACCAGACATTCACGGTAGTGACGCGCCGCACGGGCGGCTGCAGGTACGGGGGCGGCTGCGGCAAGGTCGAGGAAGAGCTTCAAGCGGGTCTCCTCGCTCTCTGGCCCTACGGCAATGCGCACCAGGTCGAGTGCCTCCATTGCTGTCGACAGTGACTGCGTCGTCTCGACGAGCCCCACGAGCAGCGTACGCAGACGCGCCTGCTCTGACGTAGACCCCGCGCGTGTCTCGAGATCGCTTCGCGCCGCGCTGATGGCTTCCAGGGCTTTGCCGCGATGTCCGGTCTCGGCGAGGGCCGCTCGAAAGAGCACCCCCAGTGACGCCAGCTGTGCGCTGTCGTGCTCTAGATCGAGCAACGTGTCGAGATCCGCGATGGCACTGCTCATCGGGTTGAAAGCAACGGTCTCGCGCTCTGCGCGAACCAGATCCGAGAGCAGCGCGGCAATCGCGTCTGTGCCGTGCGATGCGCCTCTGTCGAGCACAGCGCTCACAAAGTCCTGCTGCTGATCAGCGGCCAGCGTGTTGGCGAGCGCGAGTGCGGGCGCTGCATAGCGCGTGGCAATGTCGGTCGCTTGCGCCAGGCGTGCCTCGAGCGTCGCCCGATCGGCCAGATCAGCGCCTGTGACGCTCACCTTGACCCCGGTCTTTGGCCCGTAGAGGAGGCTTCCGCCGTCCGCCAGCGCCTTCCAGGCCTCTGTCAGCTCAAGCAGCCGCAGATCGCTCTCGCCCGCACTGAAGCCCGCACCCGTTGTGTCGGCCTCGCGAACCCTGACGGCCAGTGCACCGTCGCGCAGGCCCCGATCGATACCGCTGCCGTGGAAGAAATCGTGCGCGAGCAGGCGCTCATCGCTCGACACGCTACCCACCCTGCGCACGCCCGAGGCGTCGACGAGATAGCTGCAGTCTCCGCGCACGCCCCCCAGAAGACAGGCGTACCCTCCCTTCCCCGGGTAGCTTCCCCCCAGAACCTCCTTGACCGGGTAGGTCTGGAAGTCAAAGCCTCGCGCCTCGAGCGACTGCACGGCAGCCACAGCTGCTGCACGCTGCGGAAAGGCCTCTGGCCCCGCGCCCTTGTAGGCATCGAGCAGGCGGAGGTCGTCGATGGTGAGCATGCGGATGTGCTGGTGCTCATCCAGGCTCACGGTATAGAGACCCTGGAACACTGATGTATCGCCCTCGAGCAGGCCGACGAATGCCTCGGCACTCAGGGAGACGTAGGTTCCAGGTCGAGCGCCTGGCGTTTGCGTCTCGAACCGCACGCCGTTGCGCTCGAGGCGCCGAAGCATTTCGAGCAGAGCCTGTCGCGTCTCGCCGGTGAGCGCCGCACCGACGGGGCTGTTCGTCGCCGAAGAGCCGCCGAGAACGCCTGCCCGCTCGAGGGCCGACCACAGGCCGACGTGCCCTGGCGAGGGAGAGGGAGGAGCGGCCACTATCGATGCGCTCACAGGCGAGACGGGTGCCGAGAGACGAGAGAGGCCGAGGCTGGTGGCGTCTGGCTGCGCGAACGCGGAGGCTGCAGGTGTCGGCGGAGGCGCGAGAACGCGTCGTGTGGCCTTTGGAGGCAACGGGATCGAGATCTTCATGTCGGCCTGTGGTACTCAGGCTCTTCCGAGATCATGGTGCCGTTAGATGAAGAATTTGGAGAAACACGTGGTGGCAACGATGATTTAATGAAAACGTGGCTGTGGTGATGCTGACAGCACGTGGAGCGTCGCTGTTCCTCGATCGCTATCGACCTCTGTTCATCGAACAGAGGCACCGCAGAAGACCTCTTCTACGGATTCGACGTCGCAGCCCCTCAGGCTGACTCGCCGCGCACGATCTCGCCAGACTGACGGTTATAGTGCCCCATGCGCTGCGCGATCGAGCCGCGCGTCTCGTCCCACAGGGCGTTGAATCGATGGAACCACGTGGTGAAGCGATCGCGCGAGATGGGCGCCAGCAGCGTGTAGCGCTGCGGA
>RGZZ01000551.1 GCA_010028905.1 Pseudomonadota bacterium
GCTCGAGGTGAGGGCCCCCTTTGACGGTCAGATCGCGACCCGCGCCGCCGAGCCTGGCGAGGTGGTGGCGGTGGGAACGGCGCTGGTCACGATGCTCGACATGAACGCCCTCTATCTGCGGGCGTTCATCCCAGAGGGTGACATCGGGCGTGTGAAGGTGGGGCAGGCGGCGCGGGTCTTCCTCGACTCCGATCCGCGCAAGCCTCTCGAGGCCTCCGTCATGCGCATCGATCCCAAGCTCTCGTTCACGCCGGAGAACACGTATTTCCGGAACGAGCGCGTCAAGCAGGTCATGGGCGTCAAGCTGCGCATCCTCGATGACGGCGGTGGGGCCAAGCCCGGGATGCCAGCAGACGGGGAGGTCTTGACCGATGGGGCCTGGCCTTCCCGCGAGCCCTGGCGATGACGGCCCTGCCATGCGCGTGATACAGGTTCGCGGTCTCACCCGGGCCTATGGCGACGTGCAGGCGGTGCGCGGCATCGATCTCGACGTTTTCGCCGGTGAGATCTTCGGGCTCATCGGACCGGACGGTGCGGGCAAGACCTCTACCTTCCATGTGCTGAGCGGCATCATGGATGCCTCTGGCGGGGACGTCGAGGTGCTCGGGAGGTCTCCCCGGCAGTCGCGTCACGAGGTGGGCTACCTTACGCAGGCGTTCAGCCTCTACCTCGATCTGAGTGTGTGGGAGAACCTGGTCTACATCGGGCGCATGCGTGGTCTCGGCGACACCGACATCGAGCTGCGCGGGCGTCGGTATCTCTCGCTGTTCGACATGGACCGCTTCCGGATGCGCCTGGCTGGCCGCCTTTCCGGTGGGATGAAGCAGAAGCTGGCCCTCGCGTGCGCGCTGGTGGCCGAACCGCGCCTGCTGCTTCTCGACGAGCCCACCACCGGCGTCGACCCTGTGTCTCGCAGAGAGTTCTGGGACACCCTGACCCACCTCTCCGACAGCGGTGTCACCGTGGTTGTTGCGACCCCGTATCTCGATGAGGCCGAACGCTGCGGCAGGGTGGCGTTCATGCACGAAGGGCGCATCCGGGAGTGCGGAACGCCTCGCGGGCTGCGTGCGTCGATGGGGCTGCGGCGCCTCGAGGTGCGAACCGCTGATCTGCGCCGGGCCGAACATGTGCTGGGGGGCATCGACAGTCTCGAAGATGTGCAGCGATTCGGCGATCGACTCGATGTCATGGTGGGTGACGCCGCAGACGGTGAAGCAGCGGTGAAACAGGCTCTGGGCGCTTCCACCGAGGTTCTGGTCTCCGAGCCCACCCTCGAGAACGTGTTCGTCGCAACATTGCGCGGGCTTGCCGAAGCGACGGTCGATGCCGTCGACAGCCCGCCCCCTGCAGCGTCTTCGTTCCCGGCTTTGCCCGGGGTCTCGGGGGGCGCGATATGGGCGGAGTGCCTGAGCAAGCAGTTCGGGGCGTTCGAGGCGGTGAGAGGGGTCGACCTCGAGGTGCGGCCGGGTGAGATCTATGGTCTTCTCGGCGCAAACGGTGCGGGCAAGACCACGGTGATCAAGATGCTGTGCGGCCTCCTCGACCCCACCTCTGGCCACGTGGGCCTGGCCGGCGCCCGCGACGCGGCGGTTCGCGACAGCGCGGTGCGTCAGCGGGTGGGCTACATGTCGCAGCGCTTCTCGCTCTACGACGACCTCACCATTGCGGAGAACCTCGAGTTCTTCGGGGGGGTCTACGGTCTCGACGCGGCGAGCGCGCGGATGAAGGCGGGGTGGGTGCTCGAGTTCAGCGGACTCACAGGACGAGAGGGCCTGATGACGGGCAGCCTGCCCGGCGGATGGAAGCAGCGGGTGGCTTTTGGTGCCGCCATCATGCACGAGCCGGCGGTGCTCTTCCTCGACGAGCCCACGTCGGGCGTCGATCCGGTCGCGCGACGCCATTTCTGGCGAATCATCAACCAGCTGGCCGACCGGGGCACGGCGATTCTCGTCACGACCCACTATCTCGAAGAGGCCGAGCAGTGCAACCGCCTGGGCATGATGGTGGCCGGCGCGCTCGTCGCCCAGGGCACGCCGTCAGCGCTCAAAGCGGCCCAGCCCGGTCATCTCGTGAGCCTCGTGACCGATGTCCCCCAGCGCGCCTGCGAGGTGCTTCGCGCAGACCGCGAGCGCTGGCGGGTCTCGCTCTTCGGCGATCGCCTGCACGTGATTGACGATGAATCGCCAGATCTGCTCATCCGGCGGGTCTCGGAACAGCTCGAGCGCGCCGGGATATCGGTCTTGTGCGCTTCGCGGGAGTCTCTCTCCCTCGAGGACGTCTTCATTGCCATCGTCGAGCGATCGAATCTCGATGGAAGGCGGGTGGAGGACGCGTGAGGGGATTTGCTGACACGCGTCGCATCGGGGCACAGGTGCGCAAGGAGCTCACCCAGATCGTGCGCGATCGCACCGCGCTCGTGCTTGCCATGGTGCTGCCGGTCATCCTGCTCACCGTGCTCGGCAATGCCATCTCCCTGTCAGTGCGCGACATTCCGATCATCGTCCAGGATCTCGATGACTCTCCCGCGTCACGCAGCCTCATCGAGGCATATCGCAGCTCGCTCACGTTTCGCGTGGTGCCCTGGCCGGTCGAGCGCGCGCCGGTCCGGGCGCTCGAGGAGAACACGGCGCGGGGGGCCGTCATCATCCCCGAGCACTTCTCCCGCGATCTGGCACGTGGCACGCCCACCGACATCGAGGTGCTCGTCGACGCCACCGACGCCAACACCGCAAACATCCTGAGGGGCAAGCTCAGCGCCATCACCGCGAGCTTTGCGGCCGATCGGGCGCACGCCCGGCCGCAAGGCGTGGTCACCGCTGACGTTCGTCTCTGGTACAACCCAGGACGTCAGGACGCGTCGTTCATCGGCCCGGGCGCGCTGGTGGTGACGCTCTCGCTCCTGCCGCCCCTGATCGCGGCGCTCGCAACCTCGCGCGAGCGCGAGCGCAACACCATTCTGCAGGTCTACGTGTCGGGGGTGTCGGCATTCGATTACGTGGCGGGGAAGGTTGTGGCCTTCGTGCTCATCGCGTACGGCGGCGCCGGGATCCTCATCGGCG
>RGZZ01000552.1 GCA_010028905.1 Pseudomonadota bacterium
CGAGATCCTCGACGTTGACGCCCTTGAGCCGCTCACCCGCCTCGGCATCCGGATGCTCTGCAAGAAGACACTGGCGCGCGAACACGTGGGCGACGCTCAGGCCCGCCAGCAACGGCTCTTCGACCTCGTCAAGCGCCTGGGTGAGGGGCCGGTGGCGGTGGCTACCGACGAGGCCAACGCCCAGCACTACGCCCTGCCTCCTGAGTTCTTCGAGAGCGTTCTCGGGCCCAACCTGAAGTACAGCTGCGCCTGGTGGCCCGCGGGAACCACCACGCTTGCCGATGCCGAGCGTCAGATGCTCGACCTGTACTGCGAGCGCGCCCAGATCGTCGACGGCATGCGCATCCTCGACCTCGGTTGCGGATGGGGGTCGTTCACGGTGCACGCGGCCAGACGGTTCCCCAACTCCCCCATCACCGCCGTGTCGAACTCGCGACGCCAGGGAGACCACATCCGTCGCCGCCTCGCCGCCGAAGGGCTGACCAACGTGGTGCACGTCACCGCCAACGTGGCCGATGGCATTCCGGAAGGCACCTTCGATCGCGTCGTCTCCATCGAGATGTTCGAGCACTTCCGCAACTATCGCGTGCTGCTGCAGCGGGTGCGCGAGCGGCTGGCGCCCGATGGGGCCCTCTTCGTGCACGTGTTCTGCCACCGCGCGCTGGCCTATCTCTTCGACGCCAAGAAGCCGAGCGACTGGATGGAGCGCTACTTCTTCTCCGGCGGCGTCATGCCCAGTGCCGACCTGTTGCTCTACTTCGCGTCCGGCTACCGCATCGATGGGCACTGGGCCGTGCCCGGCACGCACTACCAGAAGACCGCCGACGCCTGGTGGGACAACATGCGGCGCAACCGCCGCGCCCTCACCCCCATCTTGAAGGAGATGTACGGCAAGGATCACCGCCGCTGGTGGGTGTACTGGAAGCTTTTCTTCCTCGCCTGCGCCGAGCTGTTCGGGTACGCGAACGGCGAGGAGTGGCGCGTCGACCACTACCTCTTCCGCCGCTGCGAGCTGTCGTGAAGATCGCGGTCATCGGCGCCGGCGTCGCAGGTCTGGTGGCGGCGCACCGGCTGAGCGCCCAGCACGAGGTGACGGTGTTCGAGAGAAACACCTACCTCGGCGGGCACACGAACACGGTGGTCATCGGTGAGGGGCCCGACGCGGGAACGGCGGTCGACACCGGCTTCATCGTCTACAACCATCGCACCTACCCCAATTTCGTCGAGCTGCTCACCGAGCTCGGCGTCGATGGCCGGGACAGCGACATGTCGTACGGGTACCACGACACGGAGAGCGGCCTGCAGTGGGGCGGCCACGATCTCGGCACCCTGTTCGCCCAGCGAAGCAATCTGGTGAACCCGTCGTTCCTGCGCATGGTGATCGACATGGCGCGGTTCAACCAAGGGGGCCAGGCCGCGCTCGCCAACGGCTCGGCGGCAGGGCTCTCGCTCTCGGCCTACTGCCGCCGGCAGGGCTTCTCGCCCTATTTCGAGCGTCACTACCTGCAGTCACTGGGCGCGGCGCTGTGGTCGACCCATCCAGAAGAGATCGCCGACTTCCCGGCGGAGGCCTACCTGCGCTTCTTCAGCAACCACGGCCTGCTCTCCATCACCGACCGCCCCCGCTGGCTCACCGTGAAGGGCGGCAGCCACGCCTATGTGAAGGCCATCCGCGCGCGGTTCAAGGGGCATGTGCACCTGAGCACACCGGTCGAAGGGGTGCGGCGCGACGCCTCCGGTGTCGATGTGCGCGCCGGCGGGAGCACGCACCGCTTCGACGCCGTGGTGCTTGCCGGGCACGCCGACCAGACCCTCGCCCTGCTCGACGATCCGAGCGACGAGGAACGGGCCCTGCTCTCTCCCTGGCGCTACGCGAAGAACGAGACCGTGCTGCACACCGACACATCGATTCTCCCTCCGAACCGGCGGGTGTGGTCGTCGTGGAACTCGGTGAGACGGCCAGAAGGCGCTGATGAAGGGGTCTTCGTGACCTACGACATGAACCGCCTGCAGGGCCTTGAGACCCGCGGGCACTACCTGGTCACGCTCAACGGCACCCGCGCCCTGCGTGACGACCGCGTCATTGCGTCGTTCACCTACCACCACCCAGGCTACACGGTGGCGTCGCTGGCCACGCAAGCTCGGCTGCCCTCGCTGAACGGTCGGCGCTCGACCTGGTTCTGCGGCAGCTACTTCGGCAACGGCTTCCACGAAGACGCGGTGAGGTCGGCCGTCGATGCCGTGGCCTCGATCGCAGCGCACGAGACGGTGCGGGCATGACCGTCACGCACGAGGGGGCACGCGTGAACGCCACCGCGCTCCAGTCGCGGCTGTTCGTCGGCAAGGTGCGCCACCATCGCAAGGTGCCCCGCGCCCACGGCTTCGATTACCGCTTCTTCTGCTTCGGACTCGATCTCGACGAGCTGAGCGAGCTCTCTCGGCGCTGCTGGTTCTTCGGCTACAACCGCGCCGCGCTGTTCTCGCTCCACGACCGGGATTACGTGGTCGACGGACCGGGAACCATTCGTGAGAAGCTCGTCTGCCTGCTCCGACGCAGAGGGGTCACCGTCGACCTGGGCCGCATCGTGCTCGTCACCTCGGCGAGATTCCTCGGGCACGCCTTCAACCCGGTCAGCTTCTACTACTGCCACAACCCGAGCGGCGAGCTGGCGCTGGTGGTGGCCGAGGTGAACAACACGTTCGGCGAGCGTCACGTCTACGTGCTGAACGAACGTGCGCACGACATCGCCGGCATGGCCGCCCACTACCGCGTGCCGAAGGCGTTCTACGTGTCGCCGTTCAACGACGTCGAGGGCGACTACGACTTCCGCTTCGCCGACCTTGCGCAGCACCTGCACATCGAGATGCGCATCGTTGATGGCGCTCAAGTGCTCTTCTATGCTAGTCTTAGCGGCAAGCCCCATGCGATCGACACCCCGAGCGTGCTCTGGGCCCTGACCCGACTGCCCTTCAACCCATTCCTCACCCTGCCGAGAATCCACTGGGAGGCGGCCCTCTTGTACTTCAGAAA
>RGZZ01000553.1 GCA_010028905.1 Pseudomonadota bacterium
ACTGGGGCGCAGGTCTTGCAATGCGCGAATCTCTTCGCTACACTGATCGTATGGAGATCTCATCGGCGGCCAGCACACTTGCATCTGGGCTCGACCTGCAGATGCGACGGCTCGAGGCATCGGCCGTCAACGTCGCCAACGTGGCGACACCGGGGTATGAGCCCACGACCGTGGTCGGTCAGACCACGCCCGGCGGAGGGGTCTCTCCGCTCGCCGTCCCCGCGTCCATCTTCCCCATGAGCGGTCTTACTGACGCCGCGGCAATCGCCGTCAGCGGAACCGACCTCGCGTTCGAGGTCGTGACCCAGATCACGGCCTTGTCGGCCTATCAGGCGCAGGTCAACGCGTTCCGCTCCATCGACGAGGCCGAGCGCAGCTTCATCGACGGCCTGCGCGCGTAGCCGCGGGTCACGTCTCTCACACCGCTCGCGCAGGGTCTCTGGGGTCGGGCCTCACCCCGCCGAAGTGTCAGCGCTCGAGACGCGCCACGATGAAGTACTGATAGGGGAGAAACGTCGGCTCGTCGGCGATGCCAAAGCCGGCATCGCGCAGCTCCTTCTCCACCAGGGCTCTGGGCAGGCGTTCCTGCGCCTTCGGCCCGATGGGCGAGGTCGGCAGGAAGTCGACGATGGCGATTCGCCCCCCCGACTTGAGTGCGCGGGCGATCTTTGCGTAGTACTGCGGACGACTCTCGATGTGGTGGAGCGTGTTGACGATCAGAACGAGATCGACGCTGCCCTCGGCCAGCTGCGGGTCGTCTGGTGGCACCACCCGAGGACGCAGGTTGGGCTGCTTCTCGCGCCGTGCCCGTGTGGCCATGTAGTCGACCAGTGACGGCGCCACATCGAGGGCCCAGACGGTCCCCGTGGGCCCCACCGCCGTCGCCAGGCGTCGGGCGAAGTAGCCCGTGCTCGCGCCGATGTCGGCCACGGTCTGGCCCGGTGCGAGACGCAGGCTGGCCACGACCTCGTCCGGCTTCTGCCACGCGGCGCGGTCCGGTGCCTCGAAGGCAGTGACCGAACGGTCGACATCGCTGAAGTCGTGGTGCCCGTGGTGTCGCGCCTCCACGGATGGAGAGGGCGTCGCAATCTGGCCGTGCGCACGCGGCGCGGCGAACGCAAGGGCGGCGAGCAAGACGACTGAGGAGAGCGCACGGGTCAGACGCATCGTGTAAGAAGGCCTCTCAGGCAGGGTCGATCTCAGGGGGCCGGATGTATCACGAGGGTTTCTGTGCCCCTGGTGCCGGGCGTGACGTAGGAGAACAGGCCGAGGGCCTCAGGGACCAGGGTGCGCCCCTGGCTCTCGGTGGCGGAGGCCATGGCGTCCTTGTTGGCCGGCAGGGCGATGAGGAGCTGCCCGCAGGCAAGCGCGCGCTCCTTTCCTGTCAGTGAGTCGGAGACGAAGCCGATGAGCGTTCCGTCTGTTGTCAGGCCGTATGCTGACGCGCGCGTCGGGATGCGGAGCTTCGGGTGCATGTGCGCTTCGTCAGGGCGGGCCACCAGGTCGCCGTCATTGCGGTCGATGGCGCAGGTCACCCGGGTTGCGAGGTTCAGGGCATGGGAAGACGGGTCACCCTGGGGTTCGATGGCCAGATAGCCTTTGCCGTGAACTTCCACCGAGATCGCGCTGTCAAGCGAAAAGCGCCGGAACGTGCTGCTCGTGAGCAGCGGATCGTTCGGGTCGAGTGCGCGAAAACGACGCTCCTCGTGCTTGTCGGAGAATCGGGGGAAGCAGCCGCCGTCGGTGCTCGACGCACTCAAGCCGGCCCGTTGCGTGGGGTCACCATAGCCTTCGGGCTCGACATACCTGACGTGGCTCGAGGCCCCGCTCGCCTCGCCGCGGGAGGCCGTGTGCTGCACATTGTGCAGGGCCCATCCGAGGGTCCCGGCGATGCAGATCACGATGAGGAGGGTGGTGCCGTCTCGTCCCAGACGCATGTCATTCTCCCTTCGTGGAGAGGCGTCTTGCCTCGTCATGAGACGTTACGGCTTGCTTCGAGCAGGCTCCTCCTTTGTTTCTGCGGCAGCTTCGATCTGATGTACCCACGACGTCCACCGCCGCGCGTCGCTCGAGTCCGGCGCGACACGGGTCAGGGCTTGTCGACCAGCGCGGATGGCGTCTGTGATCTGACCGCGCCGCGCGAGGAGGCGCGCTTCGAAGTACCAGAGCTCGCCGAGGTCTTGCCGCTGCTGCTGCAGCCTGCGCGTCAGGGTGAGGGCTTCATCATCGTCCCCGAGGCGGTAGCTGAGGCGCATCAGGTTGTAGGCGCAGTCGAATCGGTCCGGCGAGCGCTGGAGGGCCTGTCTCCAGAGCTGCGCGGCGTCGCTCTCCTTGTGGAGCGACACCGCCGTGTTGACGGCCGCGGCGTTCAAGTCGTCGGCATCGGCGGGGCGCGACGGGTAGGGGGAGAGACCGAACGTTCCCTGGGCGGGATCGTAGGCGAGGAGGAAGCTTGCGTAGTCGGGAAGGCTGCGGCGCAGCGCGTCGTTGCGCTCCGGGTCGAGGAACAGCACGCGCCGCGGTCCCCCGCTGAAGTCCGGCAGGTTGCGCGTGAAGTACGATGCATAGCTGTCCGGCGCGCTCTTCACGAAGACCAGGGCATGCGGGCCCGTCGAGGCTGCGAGCCAGGTATCGAGCTGCCGCACGCCGTCATGGGTCGCGCGCGCTGCGGTCAGGCATGCGCCGAACACGCCGAGGGCGGCAAACGTCACCTCGAACCCCCCCATCACAGCCGCAGCCCGTACGGTGATTCGCTCGCGCAGCGCAAGGTGCAGCCCGCGAGCCGCCAGGATGACGGCAAATCCGAAAGCGTTGAGCATGTAGCGCGATCCGTACTCGACGCCGCCGAGCCCGCCTTGAACGGCCTGCACGCAGAGGGCCAGGGCGACGACGCTGATGACGTAGGCGCGGCCGGGGCTGCGGTCACGCAACGCCCCCACGGCCAGACCCAGGGTGACGAGTGGGGCCTGCCACATGCAGACGCGCACGAGTGAGAACTGCAGGTTCCAAAGGTTTCCGATCACCGAGCTT
>RGZZ01000554.1 GCA_010028905.1 Pseudomonadota bacterium
CCATGCCGATGATCATGGCCAGCGCTGTCATGATGACCGGGCGAAGGCGGGTGTGCCCGGCCTCGAGGGCGGAGTCGACGGCGCTCACCCCTTCCCGGCGACGATCATTGGCGAAGGTCACCACGAGAATCGAGTTGGCGGTGGCCACGCCGATGCACATGATGGCGCCCATGAGCGATGGCACGTTGAACGTGGTCCCGGTGAGGAAGAGCATCCACACCACGCCGCAGAAGGCCCCGGGCAGGGCGGTGATGATGATGAACGGGTCGCGCCACGACTGGAAGTTCACCACCATGAGCAGGTACACAAGGGTGATGGCAAACACGATGCCGATGCCCAGGCTGATGAACGATTCGTTCATGCTCATGACCTGACCGCGGGTCACGATGGAGGTGCCGCGCGGCAGGTCTTTCCTCATCTGGCTCAAGATTCGCTGGATGTCGTCGTCCACGGCGCCCAGGTCGCGTCCCTGCACGTTCGCGTAGACGTTGAACACGGGCTGCACGTTGTAGTGGTCGACGTTCATCGTCGAGCGACCGCGTCGCACCGTGGCCAGGTTCGACAGCTGCGTCGAGGGCTGGTTCGTGTCAGCGGCGCGCACCGACGTGCCGAGCAGATCGCCCATGCTTCGCATCAGGTACTGGGGCACTTGCACCGCCACGAGGTAGGCGACGCCGTTCTTGGGGTCGAGCCAGAAGTTGGGGGAGCCCTGGCCACTTCCGGTGAGCGTGAGCAGCAGGTTGCCCGCCACGTTGGCCTGGGTCACCCCGACCGAGAGGGCGCGCGAGCGGTCGACGTCGACATCGATGTCTGGCGCGTCGACGACCTCGTGAACATGCGCGTCGACCACGCCCGGAACGGCCTTGATGGCGGCTGCGATGCGACGCGCGACGCGGATGTTGTCCGGGTCACGCCCCATCACCTGGATGTCGATGGGCGCGGGAAGGCCGAAGTTGAGGATCTGGTTGACGATGTCGGCGGGCTGAAAGAAGAACTCCACGCTGGGGAACGTCTTCGGCAGGGTCTCGCGCAGGCGCTTCACGTAGGCGGCGGTGGGCCCGTGACCGGGCTTCAGGGAGCACATGATCTCGCCCTCGTTGGCGCCGATGGTGGCCGAATCGGTGAACACGAGATTCACCCCGTTGGGGTTGAGGCCGATGTTGGAGAGGGTGAGATCGATCTCGTCCGGCGGGACCTCGCGCCGGATGGCCTTCTCGATGTCGTGGAAGAGCGCGCTCGTGGTCTCGACACGGGTGCCGGCGGGGGCCCGCACGTGGAGGCGGAACGCGCCCGCGTCAACGGTGGGGAAGAAGTCGCGTCCCACGAAGGGGAGCAGCAGCATCGACCAGATCACGAATCCGCCGAAGGTGAGCAGCGAAGCGCGTCGGTTGCGCACGGCCCAGCCGAGCAGCCCCATGTAGCGTGCGCGCGCGCGCTCGAACCACATGTTGAATCGGTCGTGGTACGTCCAGATCAGGGCCGAGAGGCGCCATCCGAGGCCTGTGCCGGTGCGCCCCTCGCGAAGCGCTTCATGGACCTCGATGTCGCGGGGCATGAGCCTGGCGGCAAGAACCGGCACGAGCGTCCGGCTCAGCATGTACGATGCCGCCATGGCGAAGACCACCGCGCAGGCCAGGGGGGTGAAGAGATAGCGGGCCGGTCCGGTGAGGAAGTTCACCGAGACGAACACGATGCAGATGGCGCTGGTCGAGACGAATGTGGGGGTGGCGATCTGGTGCCAGCCGTGGATGACGGCCTGGATGAGAGGGCGCCCCTCTTCGACGTTGCGGTGGATGTTCTCGATCTCGACGGTCGCGTCATCGACCAGGATGCCCACGGCCAGGGCGAGGCCGCCCAGGGTCATGACGTTGAGCGTCTGTCCCATCGCGCCGAGCACGATGATCGACGAGAAGATCGACAGGGGTATCGAGATGGCCACGATGAGGGTGCTGCGCCAGCTTCCCAGGAAGATCAGGATCATGAGCGCCGTGAGCACGGCCGCGACGGCGCCTTCTTCGAGCACGCTGTCGATGGCGGCCTTCACGAAGATCGACTGATCGAGCACGGGCTTCATCTCGAGCTCCGGGGGCACCTGCTTCTTGATCTCTCCCAGCCGCTTCCTGGCCCGCTGCACCACGTCGAGGGTGGAGGCGCCGCCGTTCTTGAGCACGGTGAGGAGGGCCGAGCGCCGCCCATTGATGTTGACGATGTTGCTCTGCACCGCGAAGCCATCGCGCACGGTGGCCACGTCGCCGATGTAGACCATGCCGCCTCGCGTCTGGCGGATAGGCAGGCGATTGAGCTCGCTCACCGCGTCGGTGCTGGCGTTCAGCCGCACGTTGTACTCGGTGTCTCCCATCTTCGCCGTGCCCGCCGCGGGAATCAGGTTCTGCGCGTTCACCGCCGCCACCACGTCGGCGGGGGTGAGGCCCTGGGCGAGCAGGCGCTGCGGGTCGATGTCGACCATGATCTGGCGCACCTTGCCACCGAAGGGAAGGGGCACCGAGGCCCCCTGCACCGTGGCCATCTGGGTTCGGATGCTGTTGAGCCCGATGTCGAAGAGCTGTTGCTCAGAGAGGGTCTTCGATTCGAGGCCGATCTGCAGCACAGGCACGCTCGAGGCGCTGTAGCGCAGGATGAACGGAGGGGTGATCCCAGGGGGGAACGGCTTCAGCAGCGTCTGGCAGATGGCGGTCACCTGCGCCACGCCGGCCTCGATTCGCGCGTGCGGGTGGAAGAACACCCGGATGACGGTGACGCCCAGCAGGGTCTGCGACTCGATGTGCTCGATGTCGTTCACCGTCGTGGTCATGGCGCGCTCGCAGATGGTGGTGACGCGCCTGGCAAGCTCGTCGGCGTTCATGCCGTTGTAGCTCCACACCACGCTCACCACGGGGATGTCGATGTCGGGGAAGATGTCGGTGGGGGTGCGGGTGATGGTGGTGACGCCCAGAATCGCGATGAGCAGCGACATCACGATGAACGTGTAGGGGCGCTGGAGCGCGATCTGGATGATGGACATAAGGGGGA
>RGZZ01000555.1 GCA_010028905.1 Pseudomonadota bacterium
CACCGTGGGGGACATTGATGAGGAGCCGCACGAACGGGAGCTCACGGGGCCTGTCCACCACGCCACCGCGGGGGACAACCCTCTGTCCACCACGCCACCGTGGGGGACATTGATGAGGAGCCGCACGAACGGGAGCTCACGGGGCCTGTCCACCACGCCACCGTGAGGGACAACCCTCTGTCCACCACGACACCGTGGGGGACATTGATATTCAGTTCGTGGGGCCATCGGCCGTCCCCTCAGAATACGAGGCGAATGGCGTTCACAACCGCGCTCGCGGGAACGTGTGGCCGCCACACCAGGCCCCTCGCGGCGGCACTGACGGTGGCGGTGACACCTCGCCTTCCGAGGCCGACGGAACCTGCCGCCACAGACAGGAATCGCAGGCCGCAGGCCGAAGTAGACGGTTCCATCAGAAAATGAACCTTTCTCAAGTCGAGCAGAGACCGATGCACAACATGCAAGAGAACCCATCCCGCTGGATCACCTCGGCCGTCGGTGGCGCCGCCATCGTTGCCGGACTGGCCGGCGCCGCCGAGATGGCGATGCGCCGCCGGGGTGACGCCGACATCCACATCGATACCGACGCCGCAGGCAATCTCGTGAAGCGCGAGGTCTCGAGCGGGCACGTCGTGCTCACCGCCAGCCTGCCCTTCGTCAATCGCGGACGCCAGCAGGGCTGCGTGCTCGATGCCACGGCGCGCCTGCTGCCGGACGGAGACCGCTATCGCGGGCTCGATTTCGAGGTGAAGGTCAGCAACTCGCTCCTGCCTAGAGACGACGGCTACTTCGAAGCCATCATGTACAAGCAGGGCGACCCCCTTCGGCTCGACATGGAGATCCACGTGCGCGGAGAGGGCGACGTCCTGCAGCGGCTGCGCGACCTCGAGCACTTCATCCTTGAGATCAAGCACTCGTTCTACATGCGCAGCCCCCTTGCGCATCGCCGCACCGAGTTCACCTACCGCGTCAGCCGCGCCCGGGACGGCGAGTCCGCAACCGTGCTCACCGCCTCTCCCACGCACGCCGGAAGCACCAAGGCAGAAGGGTCCGCAGACAGCGCAGACGGCACGCGCATCGCCGTCCTCGAGCGCGAGTCGCCGTCCGAAGACGCCCCTCGGGCCTCGAAGCGCGAGCGCGTGGTGGGCGTGGCGCAGCCCGTCCGCACGCACATCCTCACGCCGCGAGACCGCTTCGCGGAGGTGGTGGAGCGATACATCGTGCCGCAGGCGAAGCCGGGCGACCTCGTGGCCATCGCAGAGAGCGCACTTGCCATCATGCAGGGCCGGCTCTACCACGTGGAAGAGCTCCAGCCGCGCTGGCTCGCCCGCAAGGCGTGCCGCATGATGGGCGCCGACTCGAGCCTCTCCACGCCGTACGGCATGGAGATGGCCTTCCGCGTGTGCGGAACGGGTCGCATGGTCGCTGCCCTCGTGGCAGGCGTCGCCGGAAAGCTGGTGGGCCGGTCGGGAGACTTCTACCGCGTGGCGGGGGAAGACGTGGCCACCATCGACGACGCGTCGGGCACCCTGGCCCCCTTCGACAAATACGTGGTGCTGGGTCCGGTCGACGTCCGCGAGGCGGTCGACGAGATCAAGCGGCGGTTCGGTCTCGAGTGCGCCGTGGTTGATGCAAACGATCTGAAGAAGGTCGCCGTGCTGGCGGTCACCGACCCGAGCCTGCGCGATCTCGTCGTATCAGCGCTCATCGACAATCCCCAGGGCAATGCCGGCGAGCAGACCCCGGTGGTTCTCATCCCGCGTTCGTAAAACGCCACGGTCTGAAGGGAACCACGCCGAGCACTCGCGAACATAGCCAGACCCTTGAACGCGGCACGGTGACAGCCGAACCCTCCGCGGACGCCTGTCGCCCCTGAACCACCACAGACTGACGGGGCTGGAGTCGAAGAGCAGAACGTGAGCACCTTCGTCGGAAGCAGCAACTCGCGTTACTTCGTTGGCGTTTTAGAGGGGGTTCTTCTCTACACGCGCGACGGCGCGATACAGTGGGAGATGGAGCTCCCCTTCGACGTGTTCACGCTTCTCGGCGTCGGCACGAACGGGCACGTCTACATCCACGCGCCAGATGGGGTGTTCGTCTACGACCACAGCGGAAACACGGTCGAGAGCCCCATAAAGCGCTGGTCGCGCGCATCGATGGGCTCTGCGTCCTCCCAGCTCTCGAAGGTGGCGATGTCACCCGAAGGTCGCAGCATCTGCCTCGAACGGGCAAGCCTGCAGACCCGCGTGACGCAGAAGATCTTCGAGTTCCTCTCGGCGAACAAGTCCAATCCGGACACCACCAGCCACGAGCTCATCTTCTACAACCTCGTCGATGGCACCGACTCTTCGTTCTACAAGTGCACGGCGTCCACGAAGAATCCCCAGAAGTTCCTGTGGGAGATCTCGAGCGACTTCACCTGGATCGTGATGGCCGAGCCGGAGAAGAGCGGCAACAAGATCCGCCTCGAGGTGGTTCATGTCCCCTCACAGACCGTCTACCACAGCTTCGGTCTGGGGAACAGCCGGATCCACGCGCTGAAGGTGAGCCGGGACGGCACCGCGCTGGTCGATGCCTCCAACGAGAACGAGCGCGAGCTAATCCTGGTGACGATCGAGGGAGAGCAGTACCGTCTCACTCCACCCGCCGTCGACTATGACATTATTCACCTGGGCCGCGACTTCGTGGCCATCCGGACGCGGCCGACCCCGTTCCTGCTGATCAAGAGCTTTGACGATCGGCTCAAATCACAGGCCGATCTGCGTCCGCTGGAGCAGCTGAAAATCGAGTTCGATTTCTCGTTCAATGAGCGCGACGGCCTTGATCTCATCGCCTACGTCGACGGCCAGTTCAAGATCCAGCACTCGAACGTGGAATTCCTGGAGACCGACGCACATCGGTGGAAAGACATCGCAAAGGCGCAGGAGACTGCGGCCGCCGAGCTTCTCTACCCGCGCCGAGAACCAGAACCTTCCAGGGTCGAGCGTCCTGCCAGGCTCGCATTCGAGCCTTCCGCCCCCACCGAGC
>RGZZ01000556.1 GCA_010028905.1 Pseudomonadota bacterium
CAGCACGGTGGCCTGATCTAGTACCTCGTCGCCGCGCGCGAGATTCGCCTCGACGCCACCGCCGATGTGCCGAGCGGGGTGACCGCCCTCACCGGCGGCAGAGTCATCACCATGCGCGGCGACGAGGTACTAGATCAGGCCACCGTGCTGATCGAGGGCAATCGCATCAAGGCCATCGGGCGCGACGTGACGATTCCTTCGGGGGCGAAGGTGGTCGACTGCCGCGGCAAGACCATCATGCCCGGCATCGTCGACGTGCACTGGCACGGGGCCCAGGGCGAGAACGGCATCGTGCCGCAGCGAAACTGGTACAACTGGGCGGCGCTGGCCTTCGGCGTCACAACCCTGCACGACCCGTCGAACGACACCGCCGAGATCTTCTCGGCGCGCGAGATGGCGGTGGCTGGGCTCATCACCGCGCCACGCATCTTCTCGACCGGCACCGTTCTCTACGGCGCCGCGGGCGACTTCCGCGCCGACATCGACAGCCTCGACGACGCGCGCCGGCACCTGCGCCGCCTGAAAGCGGTGGGGGCCTTCAGCGTCAAGAGCTACAACCAGCCCCGGCGCGAGCAGCGCCAGCAGATCATCGCGGCGGCCCGCGAGCTGTCGATGATGGTGGTGCCCGAAGGCGGGTCGCTCTTCGAGCACAACATGACCATGGTGGTCGACGGCCACACCGGCGTCGAGCACGCCCTGCCCGTCGAGCGCGTCTACAAGGACGTGGTGGCGCTTTGGTCGGGCACAAAGGTAGGCTACACCCCCACCCTCATCGTGGGCTACGGCGGCATCATGGGCGAGAACTACTGGTATGCCCACACCAACGTGTGGGAGAACGCGCGTCTCGCCCGCTTCGTGCCCAACCGCCCCCTCGAGGCGCGCTCGCGCCGCCGCGTCATCGCGCCGGAAGACGAGTACAACCACGTGCAGATCAGCCGCGAGGCGAAGCACCTCAACGACGCGGGCGTGAGCGTTCAGCTGGGGGCCCACGGGCAGCGAGAGGGGCTGGGGGCGCACTGGGAGATCTGGATGCTGGTGCAGGGCGGCATGTCGCCCCTGCAGGCGCTGCGCTGCGCAACCCTCAACGGCGCCCGCTACCTGGGGCTCGACCGGGACATCGGCTCGCTCGAGGCCGGCAAGCTGGCCGACCTGGTGGTGCTGTCGGCCAACCCCCTCGACAACATCCGCGACTCCGAGAAGATCGACCTCGTCATGGCCAACGGACGGCTGTACGACGCCATGAGCATGAACGAAACGGGGAATCACCCGCGCAAGCGAGGCCGGCTCTGGTGGGAGCCGTAGAGAGCGCGGACGACGTCTTCACGGCGTCTCTACTGGTACGCACGAGCACGCGCTTCATGCCACAGCCTACCGGGTCCAGCAAACCCTCATCTTCTTTTCATTGACTTCACCTGGGGGGCTTGTTAGAATTCGATGGCCTGCAGATGATCACGTCAGGGTCTCCAACGGCCACCTCCCCCCGAAAGCCCCCCGATGCGCACCCTGAGACTCCTCATCGTTGCCCTCACCGTCACCCTCCTCGCCGGCTGCGGCGGCAAAGGCGGAGGCACAACCGGGGGCAGTCCCCTGTCGTCTACCGAGACCATCAGTCAGAGCGGCTCCACGCAGGTACGGGCAAGCGTGAAGGTGATGCCTACCAACGGAACGGTCACCGTGACACGGCTCACCGACAGCTCGGCCTCATTCACAGGAACGTTTGCGCTCTCGCCAGGCGACGTGCTCGTCTCGAACAAGGGAGACCTCCAGTTCGCCCGCAAGGTGGTGAGCGTCTCCCGATCTGGCGACATCACCACGGTCGAGACCGCCCCGATCACGCTGTCTGACGTGTTCAGCAGCGCTGACCTCGAACGCGTCGAGACCGTCGCGCCGGCCGCGTTCGCCGACGTTCCCGCCCTTCTCCCGGGAGAGACCATCGGACCGGCCACGAAGCGCCCCGGGAAGCTGGCCTACACCATCCCCATCACCTTCCAGAACACGTACGTCACAGGCCTCAACGGCGAGCCGGGCATCGTCATCGACGGCAGGGTCGACATCGACGTCACATTTGACACCGTGCTGAAGACGAACTGGTTCGGCGCGGTGAGCGAGCTCAAGATCGTCCCGACCGTGAAGGCGGTGGGCCAGGTCACCGCCACGGCCCAGGCCGGCATGGCCTTCAAGCGCACGGTGCCCATAACGCCCACCGTGAAGATCCCGCTCACGCCCCTGGGTCCGCTGGCCCTCACCGTCGACCTGCAGCTCAACCTCGATGTGACGGCGAAGCTCGCCGGCAAGCTGACGCAACAGGCCGGTGGCAGCGTCAGCGCCGCGGCGGGCCCCTGGTACAAGAACAGCAAGTGGACGCTGGCGCGCGCGTTCGACTATGAGTTCAACATCCCCCCACCGGTCGTCGAAGCCGAGGCGAGCATCTGGATCT
Organism: Pseudomonadota bacterium; assembly: GCA_010028905.1. NCBI lineage: Bacteria > Pseudomonadati > Pseudomonadota > Pseudomonadota bacterium. Next base: position 2,438 of record RGZZ01000556.1, read on the forward strand.
CGGCCGGCCAGCCCCGGTTCGCGGTGACCCTGCTGGGCATCGCCAGCGCCTGGATCAAGGCCGACGTGGCCAAGGCGGGGGCAGAGGTCAAGGTCGTCGCCCTTCCGACCCCCGGCGTGAGCGGTCAGGCAAAGCTGGTCTTCGGGGGTGCGGCGGGCGTAACGCTGCTCTTCTTCGGAAGCCAGGAGCTGGGCAGCCCCCCAGCTCTACGACATGGTCGTGCGCGCACTCACCACGGTGCCGCAGCTCCGCGTGGGCGAGGTGCTGCAGCTCGAGGTCGAGGGGCGGCGCAGCGCCGGTGCCGACACCGAGCCCATCGCCGTCACCTGGACCCAGAAGAGCAGCAACGGCGGCAGCGTGGCCTTCGGACCGCGCAACGAGGTGCAGGGGGTCACGCCCGGCTTCGTCACCATCACCGCAACCCAGGGCGGCCAGAGCGTCACCTACGACCTCACGGTGACGTCGCCATCGGTGAGCGCAATCGCCATCACCGGCAACCTCAGCCCGCGGGAGAGCGCCGAGCTCGACCTGCGTGCAGTGGCACGGTTCACCGACGGCTCGACCAAGGACGTGACCGA
>RGZZ01000557.1 GCA_010028905.1 Pseudomonadota bacterium
GATGGGGCGACGGGGGGCGTTGCTCTCACAGGTGCCGCGGCTCCCGTGACGGCAAGCGCGGTGACAGATGACCAGACCACGGCATCGTCGTCGGTGACGGTGAAGGCGGCCGCAGCCAGCGGGAGCGGCTCCCAGCCCGCGGCCTCGGTGTCTCCTGCGGCGCGGATGGCGTCGGCGCAGGCCGCGACTCCGGCTCGCCCCCTGGGTGTGAACCTCGAGTTCGTTCGCGACTGGTCGCGCTCGCAGGCGTTCGTCGATGTCATCAAGTCGTCGCGACGCTTCGGCACGGTGTCACGCTTCTGGGACACCCCGTGCGCCGTCGACGCCAACGGCTGGCCCACCACCGACTTCGGCGTGACCGTGTTCACCGACGTGCCGAACGCCGCGGGCACCTATCTGCTGTCGTTCAACGGCCGCGCCCAGGTGGGCTGCTACGACACCCAGAACCTGGTTCGCAACCCGCAGTACAATGCGGCCACCGACACGACCACTGCGGAGGTCGTGGTCGGGAAGAATCCGATGGCGGGGCGCGGGGATGGCCTCTCGCTGCGCTTCACCGGCACCACCAACGGGTGTCGCAACATCCGCCTGCTGCGCCCGGGGTACGCCCTCGACACGCGCGAGCTCTACAGCGATGCGTTCATCCGCCGGCTGGCGCCCTTCACGGTGCTGCGGACGATGCAGATGCAGTCGACGGTCGACAGCCCCCTCAAGACCTGGAGCGATCGTGTGCTGCCCAGCGAGGCGCAGCAGACCACGAACCGCGGCGTCGCCCTCGAGTACCTGGCCCAGCTGGCCAATCGCACCCAGAAGGATCTCTGGATCTGCGTGCCCGATCAGGCGGACGACACCTACGTGCGCAACATGGCCACGCTGCTCAAAGGTACGCTCAACAGCAATCGTGTCATCTACCTCGAGTGGAGCAACGAGGTGTGGAACGGCATGTACCAGGAGGCGCAGCGCAACATGACGGCGGCGCGCACCGAGGGTCAGGCTGGGCCCTGCCCGCTCAACGACTTCGGCTCGACCACGAATCAGGGCTACTGGGCCTGGCGACGCGTGGCACGCCGCAGCATCGAGATCGGGGCCATCTTCAAGCAGGTCTTCGGCACTGACGCCAGTCGCGTTCGCCTGGTGCTGCCGCATCAGACCGAGAACACGTACATGCTCTTTCACCAGCTGCTCTTCGTGAGTCGCTACTACGGCGCTCCGAGCCAGTACTTCTACGGGGTGGCCGGCGCGCCGTACTTCGGCATCGACCCGGCCAACCGAAATGAGACGAACCTGAGCGTCGATCGTGTGATTGCGCTCTGCGGTCTCTCTCTCGATCGCATCATCGCCACCCGCCTCGGCTTCGACCCCACGTTCCAGGGGGTGCTCGACTGGAACCGTCTCCCCACCCAGCTCAGCCTGGCGCGCTTCTACGGCCTGCGCTCACTCGCCTACGAAGGTGGTCCGGACACGGCGGTGAGCGGTCCGGAAAGTCTCGCGAGCAAGATCGCGGCCAACCGCGATCCGCGCATGGCCGATATGGTGGCCCGCTACCTGAACACGTGGTTCAGCAACGGCAACGACCTCTTCTGCTACTTCATCCTGGCCCAGCCCGAGAACCAGAACGGCCACGCCGGGATCTACTTCGACATCACGCTCGACACGCCCAAGAGCCGCGCGCTGAACGCCATCGCTTCTGGCACGACCACGCCTTGAGGTGAGTGGTCGGTGAACGAAACCCCAGGTGGGTACCCAGCACATGGAGGACTGGCTTCGCATCTTGGCGAACCCCGCGCCCCCGCAGGACCGGACGCCCCCGCGCCCGGCACCTTCGAACCAAGGAGCGCGCTGCCCCGGCCCCCGCCGGAGCACGCGCTCGACTCGACAACGCGCCCGCCGCGCACGTGAGCGCACGTGGGCCGAAGGAGGAAATCATGCATCACGCACAGGTCGGCCATAAGGCTCCCCACTTCAAGATGGACAGCACCAAGGACATGAAGGGCCTCGGCGAGCAGATCGCGCTCGACGACTACAAGGGCAAGTGGCTCGTCATGCTCTTCTATCCCCTCGACTTCACCTTCGTCTGCCCCACCGAGCTGCTCGCGTTCAGCGACCGCATCGAGGAGTTCCACAAGCTGGGCGCCGAGGTGGTGGGTGTGTCCACCGACTCGAAGTTCAGCCACCGCGCCTGGGTCAGCACCCCGCGCGACCAGAACGGCATCCAGGGCCTGAAGTACGTGCTCGGCGCCGACTTCACGAAGCAGGTGTCGCGCGACTACGACGTTCTCATCGAGGACAAGGGCATCGCGCTGCGCGGGCTCTTCATCATCGATCCGGACGGCGTGCTGCAGTACAAGGTCGTGCACGCGCTCAACATCGGCCGCTCGGTCGACGAGACGCTCCGCGTGCTGCAGGCGCTCCAGGAGGGTGGCCTCTGCCCCGCCGACTGGAAGCCCGGCCAGAAGAAGCTCACCCCCGCCTAGTCGTCACGATTGCGTCTCAGGCTGCGCGCCGTTCCTGACGGCCGCGACCTGGAACAGTCTCGCGTGATCCTCGCTGCCGGTTGCCGCAAGGCGATCGGCAGCGTGCGTTCTGTGCCTCTCGTCCGGTGCCACGTCGCGGCCTTTCGTCTGGAGGACGGCCCTGCAAGGGAAGAGAAGCACGTCTCGAGATGCCGCGCCGCCTCCCCTCGCTCAAGACTGTGTTCCCCCGCCTGCGAAAGCTCCTCACTTCCGGGCGCAACATCGGCATGCTGTACTTCTACCTCGACCCGGCTTTCCATCGCGTCGGTGGCGCGCCCGACGCCGAGAGCGTCGAAGCGCTGGCCGCCACGGTCGAGGCAACCCTGCAGGGGCAGCTGGGTCAGGGGTTCCGCGAGGGAGACCTGCTCGCGCGGGGGGCGAGCGGTGAGGAGTGGTTCGTGTTCCTCGCATCGCCCCCGCGCAGCAAGCATGGCTTGAACCGCCGCGATCTGCAGGAGGTCGAGCGGCGGGTGGCGCGCGAGCTTCGCGTCAAC
>RGZZ01000558.1 GCA_010028905.1 Pseudomonadota bacterium
GTCGGGGAAGGCGTCGCTGCCCGTCGCGATCTCGTGCGGGTCGATGCGGGCAGGGCCGAAGCAGGCCTCGCTCAGCACGGCCTCGAGCGCTTGCCGCTGATCGGGGCGGCACACCACCGTGGTGCGTCGACCGACCACGAAGCGGTTCCAGTACGCGGGGAACTCGAGCTCGGCCAGCAAGATGCCGCGATCGAGGGCGAAGAAGCGCCGTGGCACCACAAAGATTGTGGGCACCCCTTCTGGCGTGTCGATGGTGTCCTTGATGGTCTCCGGCACGGCCCCGTACTGGATCTGCCCGACGGAGGAGGGCAGGATGACGCCTCCACGGGGGAGGACGCGGACACCGTCGTCGAGGCTCGAGCTCATCGCCGGCAGGTTCGAGAGGAGGACGCGGTCTCCTCTCGCGGAGGTGTGCGCGAGGTCACGCCCCCCGCCGATTGAATGCGCCGGGCGGGCGCGGGCTCTCTCTGGCCGGTCTGGCGGCCATCTGCCTGCCAAATGGCGGCAGGACCCCCCGGTTCAGGTGGCGCACAGAACCCCATGCCCACCACTGCGCCGCCCCAAACGTCTCCATCGTCAACGCGCGACTGCATCGACCTCGCGGTAATCTCGTGCGGTCTGCTCTTTCTCGAGCAGGCGTGCATCCGCTGGCTCCCCGCGCACATGCGCCTGCTGGGCTACTTCTCGAACTTCGTGCTGCTCGGCGCCTTTCTCGGCATGGGCGTGGGCCTGCTGCGCGCCGGGAGACGCTCGCTGCTCGCGCTCGCGGTTCCGCTGGTGGCGGTGGTGACCCTCTTCCTTCTCGGGTTCGGCGTGAACGTGGTGCTCGAGCCCGCGGGCTCGACCCAGAACATCTACTTCGGCGCCGAGAGCGTGGTGCAGACGGGGGTCAATCTGCCCCTCTGGCTGGTGCTGGGGGGGGCGTTCACCGTGCTCACCACCCTGTTCTGCGGCCTCGGACAGGCCATGGGCGAGCGCTTCGAGCGCCTGCCTCCGCTGCGTGCCTACACGTGGAACGTGGGCGGCAGCATCGTGGGCATCGTGACGTTCATGGCCGCCTCGTGGCTCTCGCTCTCTCCGGCCTGGTGGATCGGCTTCGGTGGCGGGTGCGTGGCGTGGGTGCTGCGCGATCAGCGGAAGGTGCTCGCGCTGACGCTCGGACTTCTCGCCCTCACCGTGGCCGGCGTGGCGCGGCTCGAGCGAGGGGCCATCTGGTCGCCGTACAGCTGCCTCACGGTCTCCGACATGGACGACGGCACGGTGGTCATCTTCGCCAACAGCACGTCTCATCAGATGGCGTACTCGGCGCGCCAGGCCGGTGGCCGCGGCATGCTCTATCAGCTGCCCTACGCCATCGGCGCGCTGTCAGGGCGGCCCCTGAACCTCGAGCGCTGCCTTGTCATTGGTGCGGGCAGCGGCAACGACGTGAGCCGCATGCTCGGGCACGGCGCCCAGCACATCGACGCGGTGGAGATCGACGCGGCCATCCGCGACATCGGACGGGCGAAGCATCCGGACCGTCCGTACGACGATCCCCGCGTGCGCAGCGTGATCGACGACGGTCGAGCCTTCCTGCGGCGCTCACCAGAGCGCTACAATCTCGTGGTGTACGCGCTGGTCGATTCGCTCTCGCTGCTGTCGCAGTTCGGGGCGGTGCGCCTCGAGAACTACCTGTTCACCCAGCAGGCGTTCGAGCAGGTTCGCGATCACCTCGCGCCGGACGGCATCTTCGTGGCCTACAACTTCTACCGCGAGGCCTGGCTCGCGGCCCGCATCTATCGCCTGCTCGAGAAGGTGTTCGGGCCGGAGCGCTGCGTGATGGTCACGTTGCCCGTCACCCGCTCGAGCCTCGATGAGAACGACACGGGCATCGACCTCGTGCTGTTCATGGCGGGCGATGTGGGTCGCATCCGCGCGGCGTTGCTGCGGGGCGATCTCGCCCTGCGCCCCCTCGACGGCAAGAGCCCCACCCTGCCGCTGCGCGCCGTGGCCCAGGTGACCACCCGGGATCTGGCGCTCAGCACCGATGACTGGCCCTTCCCCTACCTGCGCGCCCGCGCGCTTCCGCCCCAGAACCTGCAGGCCATCGCGGTGATGCTGGTGGTGGCGGTGCTGGCGCTCTTCGGTCCGGGTGGCGTGCGCGCGCGCGGGCTGTCGCTGCACTTCTTCTTTCTCGGCGCGGCCTTCATGCTCGTCGAGACGGTAGGCATCGCGCGCCTGGCGCTGCTGTTCGGCACCACCTGGATCAACAGCTCTCTCACCTTTCTGGGGATCCTGGTGATGGCGCTGCTCGCCAACCTCATCGCGGCGCGCACATCGGCATCGCTGCGGGGCTGGGCGTACGTCGGGCTGTTCGTGGCCCTCGCGGTGGAATACGCGGTGCCCCTCGAGTCGCTGCTCCATCTCGACGTGGCGGCGCGCACGGTGGCGGCCCTCGTGCTGCTGTTCGCGCCGGTGCTGTTCGCGGGCCTCGTGTTCGCCTGCTCGTTCCGTGACAGCGCGCGGCCCCATCAAGACCTCGGGGTGAACATCCTCGGCGCGCTGGCGGGGGGATGCCTCGAGAACCTGTCGACCCTGACGGGGGTGTCGGCGCTCCTTGGCGTCATCGCGCTTCTCTACGCCCTGTCGGCGCTGTCTGCGCCTCGCGGAGGGGCCTCGACCTCAGGGTAGGCGGCGGGGTCGCGCCCGTCTGGGCGTGCGCGTGGTTCACCACGCGCGTCACGGGGAGCAATCGAGCGCAGCAGGCCCTTGCCGCGCACCGCGCCGAATCTCTCGAACGTGACGCCCGCCGCATCGGCCGCGTGGTCGACGGAGGAGGTCTGCGCGTGCGCACGCGCCTGGGGGGTCGACGCGTTGCCGACCTTCTCCTGGCCGAGCCGCTGCCGCGCATCTGCTGAGAGCGAAGCCCCCCATGACCCTTTCTCGTGACGAGATCCTGCGGTACAGCCGCCACATCATCATGCCCGAGATCACCCTCGAGGGGCAGCAGCGGCTCAAGGC
>RGZZ01000559.1 GCA_010028905.1 Pseudomonadota bacterium
GGTGGCGAAGGCGGGACGGCAGAGCAGCGTGACCTGGGCGCCGGCCTCAGCGAAGCGGGCGCCGATCCACTGCCCGATGGCCCCCGCGCCGAACACCAGAACGCGCGGCGCGCCGCCCATCAAGCCAAAGCTCCCGGACGGCGCGCGCGAGATGACGAAGGCATGGGGTGGGGGTCAGTTCACGCGCTTCAGGTACTCACCCGTGCGCGTGTCGATCTGCAGCACGTCGCCCTCGTTGATGAAGAGCGGCACGTTGATGACCGCACCGGTCTCGAGGGTGGCGGGCTTCGACGCGCCCGTGGCGGTGTCGCCCTTGAAGCCGGGCTCGGTGACCGTGACCTTGAGGTCGACGAAGTTCGGCAGGTCGATGCCGATGGGGGTGTCGTTGTGGAGCAGCACGCTCACCTCGGTGGAGTCTTTCATCCACTTGGTGCCCTCGCCGATGAACTGCTTGTCGAGGGTGATCTGCTCGTAGTTCTCGTTGTCCATGAACGTGTAGTCGTCGCCAGAGCTGTACAGGAACTGCATCGGGCGGCGCTCGACCACGGCGCGCATGACCTTCTCACCGCCGCGGAACGTCTTCTCGAGGCTGTATCCGGTCTTGATGTTCTTGAGCTTGGAACGAACGAACGCAGCGCCCTTGCCCGGCTTGACGTGCTGGAAGTCGACCACGGTGTAGAGGTTGCCCTCGAGCTCGATGGTGATGCCGGTGCGGAAGTCGTTTACACTGAACATGCGTGGCCTCTCGGCGTTCGCCTCGGCTCCGCGGAGCGCGGATCGGGCGAGCGCGAATGATGTGGTGTGGAGGCAACGTGATTCTTGAAAGTCTTCGTGGTTCCTGCCACATTCCCGAGGGGCGGAAGACGCGGACAATCAGGGCGCCGGACCTCTTTACCAGCGCCGCCGGTGTCGGTATACTGCTAGTGGAAACAAGGAGGAACCTCACGTATGGCTATGGGCAACATCAGCGGCGCCTCGACGGCGATGGCCACCAAGGCGCAGATGGTCGGCTTCGTTCCCCGCGACTCCATCAAGGAGGTCAAGAAGCAGGAGGAACAGACCAACACCATACGCGAGCTCGAGCAGCAAGACACCTCCAACAGCGGCGCCAAGACCGGCAAGGATCCGCGCGGTCCCCAGGGTCAGGCCCAGGCGCAGGTGCAGACGCCCGACCAGAAGGTCCGCCAGCGTCAGATCAGCACCCCGCAGCAGCACTCGGCGCCCGCCACCGAAGAGCAGACCGAGTCGAAGGGCGCACAGCAGCCGCAAGAGCAGGCGCCAGAGGCGGGTCGCCAGGCTCCCCGCGGCCAGGTGGCCTTCGACACCTCGGCCCAGATCCAGTGGCGCTTCAATCGTGCCCAGACCGAGCAGACCAACGGCAGCGGCGGAACGCAGTCGCAGCCAGAGATGCAGAAGCGCCAGTTCCTCAAGAACCTGCAGTCGATGGTGAAGAACGAGTACCAGCAGTTCGTCAAGTCAGACGATGCTCTCTACTCCCGTCGCAATCTCCGCGAGATCATGTCTGCCCTCAATCAAGACGACCCGTACAGCAAGAAGCTGAGCCGCGATACCGACTCTCGCTTCGCCGAGAACGAGCCGGCGGGCGAGCTCGAGGGCTACAACAAGTTCAATGCCATGCGCGCAACGCGCAGCCTGCAGGTGGTGCTCAGCCACCAGCAAGAGCAGCAGGAGTCGGCGCTGCAGCTGGTGGCGTAACGCGCCAACCGCAGTCGCAGGCACGAGGGCCGGCAATGCTGCCGGTCCTTTCGTTTTGTGTGGGGCGCGAGGGTCAGATCGTCTCGATGCCTTCGAGCAGCGCTTCGGCGCGTTGCTGGGTGGCCTGCGCCTGGGCCGGCGTGAAGCGCGAGAGGCCGCGCATCATGGGCTGCATGCGCATGTTCTTGCGAAAGCCTTCCTCGTTGCGCACGAGGAAGCTCCAGAAGAGGCTGTTGAACGGGCAGGCGTTGTCGGTGTCGCGAGCCTTCACGTCGTAGGCGCAGCCCGTGCAGAAGTCGCTCATGCGCTTGATGTAGGCCCCCGCCGAGACGTACGGCTTGGTCGCGGTGAGGCCGCCGTCGGCGTGCAGCCCCATGCCGAACACGTTGGGTACCATCACCCACTCGTAGGCGTCGATGAACATCGACATGAACCAGCGGTTCACCTCGACCGGGTCGAGCCCCGCCAGCACGCTGAAGCTGCTGAGTATCATGAGGCGCTCGATGTGGTGGTTCCAGCCCGTGCGCAGGGTTCGCTCGATGACCGTGCGCAGGCAGCGCATGCGGGTGTTGCCGGTCCAGAACCACGTGGGCAGGGGGCGCTGTGCGTCGAGATGGTTCATGCCCTGCATCTTCTCGCCCAGACGCCAGTACTGCCACCATATGTACTCGCGCCAGCCCATCACCTGACGAATGAACCCCTCCGCGCTGCTCAGCGGCACCTTCCCCTCGCGATAAAGCCGCTCGGTGGCCGTCACCAGCGGCATGGGCGCGAGAAGGCCGATGTTGATGTAGGGCGAGAGCTTCGAGTGGAAGAGCACGTCGTCGCGCTCGGTCATGGCGTCTTCGTAGGGTCCGAAGAGCGCCAGGCGATGGCGCACGAAGTCTTCGAACGCCCCTTGCGCCTCTTCTGCGGTGACCGCCAGATCGAAGCCGTCGACGCTGCCCACGCCGGGCATCTCGGCGACCTCGCGCATCACCTGTTCGGTGATGGCGTCCGGCGCGAACGACACGGGCAGCGGGATGCGCGTGCCCTTGGGGAGCGGGTTGCGGTTCTCCTCGTCGTAGTTCCACCTGCCGCCCACGGGCTCACCCGTCTCGGTGAGGAGCACGCCGAAGTGGGTGCGCATGCGGCGGTAGAAGTGCTCGAAGAGGTAGCGGCGTGACGGGTCGGGGTCGGGGTGCGGATCGTACTGCCCGCAGAGGAACTGGGTGTTCGGCAGAACCTCGAAGCCGCGTCGCGCCTGCAGGGCGCGGGCGCCGCGACCGCTGGCCGCCATGGTGA
>RGZZ01000560.1 GCA_010028905.1 Pseudomonadota bacterium
GAAAGATCGAGGTGTGTTCGAGCCGTATCGACTTCTCGTCTCTCCTTGCGGACGCATCGGTCGCGAGCACTTCGTGCTGGGAAGTCTCTTTGTGCTCACCTCGGCGCTGAGTGCCCGGCTGGCTCTCGAGGCGGTAGGCGTCGAGCGCTTCTCCGGTCTCGTCGGGCTTGTGGCGGCGTGGGCGATGCTGTCACTCCTGGTGAAGCGCGCCCACGATCTCGGGCGGGGTGCTCCCTGGTTGGCCTGGATGTTGATACCCTTCTTCGGCCCGCTGTGGGTGCTTCCGCAGCTGGTGCTGCGCCGTGGAGACGCGGAGGCCAACCGCTTCGGGGTTCGCATCGACCGCGAGGCGATCGACTACCTCCATCTCGACGTGCTGCCCCCGGGACGTGCGGTCATCGTCAACGATGTCACGGGCCTGAACCCCATTGCGGTGAAGGAGGTTGTTCGGCCCTCGAGCATCGATGAGCTTGCGCACTTCGTGGCCCAGACCCGCGACCCCATCTGCGTGGGCGGCGGTCGTTTCAGCATGGGCGGGCAGACCGCAAGTCCCGGCTGCGTGCATGTCGACATGCGCGGCCTCAATCGCGTGCTTGCCTTCTCTCCCACGGCGCGCACGGTACGGGTGGAGGCCGGCATCCGGTGGTGCGATCTGCAGCGGTTCCTCGATCCGCACGAGCTCTCGGTCAAGATCATGCAGACCTACGCCAACTTCACCGTAGGTGGCTCGTTGAGCGTGAACGTGCACGGGCGCTACATCGGGCTCGGTCCACTCATCCTGTCGGTGCGGGCGATACGGCTGCTCATGGCCGATGGCAGCCTTCACGAGGCCACGCCAGCCCGCAATTCCGACCTCTTTCACGGTGCCATCGGCGGGTACGGCGCGCTGGGCATCATCGTCGAGGCAGAGCTCGAGCTTGCAGACAACTGCCGGGTCTCTCGTCACTCTCAGGTGATGGCGCGAACCGAGTATCTCGATCACTTCGTGGGAGAGGTGCGTGACAGCGGAGATGCCGTCTTTCACAACGCCGACCTGTATCCGCCGCACTTCGAGCGCTTGCGCTCGGTGACGTATCGGCGCACCGACGCGCCGGTGACGGTTCACCACCGGCTCCATCCCATACGGCTGGCCTACCCCCTCGAGCGCTACTTCTACTGGGCATTTTCCGAGACGCCGTTCGGGAAGTGGCGACGCGAGCGTGTCATCGAGCCGCTTCTCATGCGCGGCCGGCGGGTGATGTGGCGAAACTTCGAGGCGAGCTACGATGTTCGCGAGCTCGAGCCGGACGCGCGCACACGGCAGACCTACGTGCTGCAGGAGTACTTCGTGCCCATCGCGACTTTCGATGAATTCGTTCCTCGAATGGGGGAGATCTTTCGTCGGCACGGGGCGAACGTCATCAACGTGTCGGTGCGCCATGCGTTTGCGGACACCGGATCGATGCTGGCCTGGGCGCGCACCGAGGTGTTCGCGTTCGTGGTGTACTACAAGCAGGGGGTCGATGCAGCGGCACGGGGGCAGGTGGCGGTGTGGACCCGCGAGCTCATCGATCTCGCTGTGTCTCTGAAGGGCGCCTACTATCTGCCCTACCAGATACACGCCACCTTTGAGCAGTTCGCACGGGCCTATCCACGGTATGGCGAGCTGTTCGCACTCAAGCGCGCGCACGATCCGCACTACCGATTCCGCAATTCCCTGTGGGACGCCTACTATGTGGGGCACGAAGGCGAAGAGGCCGCCGTGGCGCAGAACGGGGAGGAAAGATGAGCACGTCGACGCACGAGCTGCGAGAGGTCATGGGTGATCCGCGATACAGCGACAAGATGTTCCTGTTCCTGCAGAACGTCTTCCACCTCTATCCAGAGGCAGCGTTTCACGCGCTCATCCGCAAGGCGGCCGAAGAGAGCCCAGACGATGAGGCGGCCTATGCCGCCATCGCCGCAGGGCTTCCCACCATCTCGCCCTTCCTCGGAATGCTCACCTATGGATTGCCCGCGCTGAAGAAGCAGAAGCGCGTGATCTGTGAGCAGACGCTGCGCCTTCTGTCTGAGTGGCGCGCGCGCGACACGCCCATCGATGGCTGGGTGGAGATCGGCACCGTGGGGCGGTATCTCGGGCGCTTGCGTGGGGAGCGCCGCATCACGGGCGATCTCGTGCTGGTCAACGACGTGGCTCCGACCAGCAGCATCGGCGACATCATGGAGCGGGGTCAGATCGGCGCCTTGGGTCGCTTCGTCTCGCTTGACGACTATGCGCCCTTGTCGCCCCACACGCTGCCTGACGCCAGTGTCGACGTGGTGACCTGTGTCATCGGGCTTCATCACGCGGCCGCAGACCGGATCCACGGGTTCGTGAACGCCATCGCGCGGGTGCTGCGCCCAGGCGGGCTCTTCATCGTGCGCGACCACGATGCCGCATCAATGGAGATGTTCCGCTTCTGCTCGGCCATCCACACCGTCTTCAATGTGGGCACGGGGGTGCCTTGGAGTGCCAACGCGGCCGAGGTGAGGCGATTCAACGCCATCGAGGGATGGGTGACCTATCTCGAGGCGGTGGGGTTTGTCGATGGAGGGCGACGTCTGCTTCAGGATCACGATCCGTCAGACAATGTGCTGGTGGGGCTCGTGAAGCGATGAACCTGCGCGTTGCCGCCTTCAGCAGCACGCTGATCTACCTGCTGCTGCTCACGTTGCGGGCCTATCCCGTGCTCTCGCCCAATGCCCTTGCGGGCGATCTGGCCACGATGAAGCTCGCCATGACGTCGCCGACAGCGCGAATCGAGACCCACGTCGCTTTGCCGTGCCTGATCGCGTTGGCGCAACTTTCGTGAATTATTTCCCAACAAATGGATGAGCACGGCCGGTCCTCAGCCAATGCCGACCGGGCTCCCGGACCGATGGAAATGTCAATCTGACACAGTGACTGCCACGTAAGTCGAAGACCGTCAATCATGTCGTCGAGAGTCTGAGA
>RGZZ01000561.1 GCA_010028905.1 Pseudomonadota bacterium
GCCACCCGCTCCCGCCGCCTCGCCGGCCGCGTCCCCGCAGCCAGGCGCCTCTGCCGCGCCCACCTCTCCCGCTGGCGCCGCGCAGGCAGGCGCGGCCCAGAAGATAAGACCCGCGGGGATCGATCTCGTCTCCACCGTGCGTGACATCCAGCGCGTGCTGGTCGACTGGTTCATCGCCCTCGAGCAGGGCAACCTGTCGCTCCTCGACGACACCATCACCCCTTCGTTCCGCGTCACCGCCGATCGCCTCTCGCTGGGGCTCGACCGTCGCAACTTCCTGATGTCTGAGAACCTCGAGACGCTCAACCTTCTCCAGGTGGAGTTCCGCGTCGACGTGAATCCACCGCGCATCGACCCTTCCGGCGATTCCGCCCAGGTCGACGTGCGCTGGGATCGCCGCGCGCGCTTCCGCACCTCGGGTCAGGAGTGGATCCTCACCTCGCAGAAGGCCACCTTCTTCCTGCGTCGCGAGCGCGACAGCGGCGGGGCCACGCCCCGCTTCCGCATCGCCAACGTGCAGGGCGACGACTTCGTGCGCACCAACTACACGGGCGTGACCCTGGTCGACCAGGGCACCATCGACGGACGCCCCGTCAACTTCGCCCAGGGCGTGCTCAGCGGCGTGCTGGGCGCGGGGAACAACCAGCTGGTCGGGTTTCCCGGGATTGTGGCAGGCCAGCGCCCGCTGCCTCCCCGACCCGGACCGAACCCGGGCCCTAATCCGCCAACCCCCATCGTGCGCGCGCCCGACCTGATCCCCGGAGGGCTGCAGACCCAGGTCATCCCACGCCTGGTCCGCGTATCTGACGTCATGCTCTTCCTCACCGTGGCCAACGTGGGAACAGGCCCGTCAGGAGCCACCAAGGTGAGCGCTGTTCTCGACGGCCGCGTCACGCAGAGCACTCCCCTGGGCGCGCTGGCCTCCGGCGCCACGCAGAGCCCGACGATCATGTTCACCAACGTGGCGCCGGGGCGCCATCGCATCGTGGTTCAGGTGGTGGCGGTGCCCGGCGAGTCGAGCACGGTGAACAACACCGCGTCCATCGACTTCTCGTTCTGATCTCGCTGCGGAGAGCCCCCCTGCCCTCAGAAGCGGGTCTGGCCCTGCAAGATGAACTGGTTGTTCCCGTAGCCGTAGCCCGGAAGCGAATCGGCGTAGCTGCGATCGTTCCACTCGAGACTGATCTGCGTGTCCGGCGCGTGCTGCGGGCGGTACGAGACCTCTGCCCGGCGCGTCACCTGCAAGGTGCTGCGCCAGCCGATGCTGGCCTCCGGTCGGATGCTCTGGTTGACGGTCTGGGCAAACCCGAGGCGCCACTCGTTTCCAAGCTCGGCGGTGAGGCCGTACACCATGTTGTCGGTTGGCGAGTTGAGGCTCGTACTGGGGTCATAGCTCTTGGTGAAGGTGGCCCCGATAGACGGGGTGACGGCCACCCTGCTGTCGCGCTTGCCGATGGGGATGCGATAGGAGACCTGGGCGGTGTGGGTGGCGTCGTCGCGATTGAGCGTTGGAACGAGGCGGTCGACCAGGTTCTGATCTTGATACGAATAGGTGACCGCCGCGGGTCCGAAGCTGTATCCGGACGACGCCAGCCACTGGCGCGTGAGGCGATTCGTCGTGGCAGGGTCGACCGCGTCGAACGTGTTGAAGCCTACGTTGAAGAAGAGGGGCTGCAGCGCCATGTCCTTGCTGCTGGCAAAGGGGCGCAGGGTGAGCCCGACGCGCTGGTTCATCGACTTGAACGTGGTGAGCAGCTGACGGCTGACGTTGTTGTGGTTGTTCTGCAGCGACAGATCAACGCGCACCTCTTGGCCGAAGGCGTAGCCCAGGTAGGCGTCGGTGCGATAGAGATCGGCGGAGGCCGAGCCGGTGAGGCTGGTGAACGAGGGGCTGTAGCGCTCGATGGTGGCGCCCGCGTTCCAGGGCCCGGCGGACTGGCGCAGCGACAGGCGCCCTCCGCTGCCGGTGACGAGGGTGGGTCCGGTGTATGACCCCGAGGTGGACACGATAGAGGTCGCGTACTCGCCGTCGAGGGCGAGACCGCCGCGGAACGCGATCTGCGTGTCGATGGAGTACAGGCTGCTGGCGGTGAACGGCACGCCATCGTACATGGAGATGCTCGACTGGTCGTCGTGGGTGAGAACGGCGTTCAGCCCTGCCGTGGCGTGCTCGACGGGATTCGTCGGCCCCGGGCGGAACTCGCGCTCGAGGCGCAGCCCATACACGAACTTGCGATAGCTCACGCCGTTCTGCCCATTGTTCATGCGGGCCGCGACGCCCTTGACCCCCCACACGCCCGTGGCGTCAGGGAAGAAGAAGCGCCCCTGCAGGCCGTCGACCTGGCGGCTGAACGACAAGGTCGAGAACTGCACCGGCAGGTTGCCCGCGCGCAGATCGAAGCGGTCGCGCTGGCCGTACTCGATGAAGAAGCCCGGCACCTTCACGTGTCCCCCGCCGCCGTACAGCATGGGGTCGTCGGTGTAGCGCGTGAAGACCTGGCCCGTGGCGTAGTGGTTGTTCTGCCCGCTGAGCTGCAGATCGACGGTCACGTCCTGACGGTTCAGAAGACCGTTGGCCTGGAACGATCGCGCGCCATCGCCCCACACATTGGTGGTGGTGAAGTACGGGTGGAGGTTCACCGTGACCGCCTTCGGCCCCGCAGGCTGGCCCGGCGTCGTGGCCTGCTGCGCGGGGACAGCAGTGGGCGACTCCCCCTGGGATGAGGTGGGCGACGCAGACGGTGTGGCCGCCGGCGGCGCAGGCGCGCCCCCCGCTTCCCGCACGGGCGAGATGGCGGCACCCTCGGAGAAGATGATGTCGAGCGCAGGGCTGGGACGGGCCGCCAGCAGCCACGACAGCGTCAGCGCCGCCGCGGCGCGCTTCCAAGGACGTCTGGACACGATGGTCTCCCTCTCTGCCAGGTCGGCGCCGTTGAAATGTTGCCGTGAAGCCCGCGTGGTGCTGGTGTG
>RGZZ01000562.1 GCA_010028905.1 Pseudomonadota bacterium
GCTCGGCCTCGAGGTCGCAGTCGGCAGACGTGAGCGCCGGATGGGTGCGCGAGTGCGAGCCGATGCTCCATCCCTCGCGCGCCAGTTCACCGATCTGCTCTGCGGTCATGTGCCGATGGGGCGGCATTCCCGCATCCCAGGAATTGGTTCCCCCCACGACATCGGTGATGACGAACAGCGTGGCCGGAACCTCGAGCTCGCGCAAGATGGGACGCGCGTGCTCGAACACGTCTTCATAGGCGTCATCGAACGTGATGAGCACCGCATTGGCCGGCAGCGGGCGCGTCGGTCCGGCGTCGAGCACCCGATCGAGGGTCACCGGCACGTACCACGCGGCCAGCAGCGCCTCCATCTGGCGGCGGAACCGCGCGGGGGTGATGCGGAACGACCCGTCCGGGCCATCGTGAACGTGGTGGTAGAGCAGCACTCGGAGGGTCGATGCGCCCTCCATCGCTAGATCAGCTCCGGCAGGCGCTCGAACCCGAGATCTTCTTCGAGGGTCACCCACGCCTCCGGCGATGCGTGCAGAACGCGCCGCCCCTCTTCACCTGCGCTCTTCACGTCGCGCTCGAGGGCCTCGCGCGACGCGTGGATGCTCCCCCACAGGCGATGCCAGGCACCCTCTGCGTCACGCGCGATGATCGACCAGATGCGCCGCTCGTCGAGGGCGCGCACCATGGTGGCGCGCGCCTCGAGCGGCGGCGCCGACAGGCCGAGGGCGCCCTGCAGGCGCTCTGGCGTGAAGCCCAGCACGGCGCACTCGTGGACGGTGCCGGTGCGCGGCGTCTTCGGAAGCTCTTCGAGGAAGCGGCAGGCCTGCAGGGTCGACGGATCGGCGCTCGCGTGCACGTCGGCGCCGGGCACGCAGGCCGGGTCGAGAAAGCGCCGGGCCGCCGCCAGGGTGGACTCGTCTGGCTCGAGACGGCTCGTGGTATGAATGAAGCGCTTGGCTTCGCGCGGCAGTATCTCGGCGTCGAAGAACCGCTCGTAGTAGAGCCCGATGAACGGCGTGCCGAGCATGAGGCACTCCGTGATCTGCTGGAAGGCGCACTTGCCGACGGCCAGGTCGGAGATCTGCATCAAGCCGGCCAGGGTCTCCTCATTTGGTGGGTGCATGTAGGTCACCGACGGCGGCAGATCGGCCGGCGCGGACGTGCGCGTGATGACCACCGCGCGCACATCGATCTCTCGGGCCAGGGCCGTGACGATGCGCGTGCCCAGATCGCGCACCCCGTCGTCGTAGCCGAGCACGGTGATGAGCCGCTGACCTTCGCGCGCGGGCCCCAGCAAGGCGCGGGCCGCGTCAGCTCGGGGCTCGACGAAGGGCCCCACCTGGCAGACGTGCGCCGGCATCGCCTCACCGTGGCAGGCGCTCACCCCCGTGAAGACGATGGCGTCTGCCAGCGCGCCGTGGTTGCGCAGGAAGTAGTGCGCAAAGGTGGCGTTGTAGACGTTGTCGAGGTAGACCACGGGAATGCCGGCCTCAATGGCGCAGAGCGCGGCCTCGAGCATGGGGCCGCCCATGGGAACCTCGGCCAGGGCCACCAGATGCGGACCGAAGCGCGCCATCTGGCTGCGCAGGCCCTCGCGCACGTCGTCCACGGTAGCGTCCATCGACTCGGTACGAAACAGGTGAAACGCCTCGTGGGCGCGGCGGGTGAGATCGTCTTGGTAGAAGTCGCGCCCCCCCGCGTGGAGCGCCACGCGATGGCCGCGCGCGTAGAGACCCATCCCTAAGCGAAGGGCGCGTTTGTAGGTGCCGATGAGCAGCTGGCCGTTCGGCTCGACGACGCAGTATCCGCAGATGAGGATTCTCACGGGGGCGTGCTTCCGTTCGCGCGCCCTGGCCTCCTTCGCCGCGCGCGAAGGTCAGCGCCCGCGCAGGTACGAGATTGTCTCAGTCGGCCACCCGACGGCGGTGCCCTGTGGGGCACGTTCCCTGGGTGTAGTCGTAGAACCCGTCATCGTACTCGTCCTGGCAGCGATAGTGCATCTTGCAGTAGACCCGATCGCAGTCCGGGCAGTAGGCATCGATGCCCTCGTAGCACTCGCCCGTGTCGATGAGGTAGGCATGCGCCTCGGCCACCGCGCCACGCTCGAGGCATTCAAACATGGGGCGGGCACGAGACATGGAGAACGACTGCTGCCAGACGATTCCCCTGCACAGCAGGGAGGGCTGATCGCCCTCGAGATGCGCGCCGACCTCGAACGCCACGGCGGTGCGACCACACACCCCCCGTGCGCAGCACGGGAAGGCTGGCCACCAGACGGCGCTCGGCCGACGACAGGAGGCTCTCCTCGATCTCGGCCACCGCGGCGAGCAGCGCCTCGAGCGCCTCGACGCAGGCGTGGCTGTCACGATCGAAGGCCGTGTGCAAGGCGCGCCCCAGCGGATCTCGACGCATGCGCAGCTGGCTCGACACCGCCGCTGCCTTCCCACGAAGATCGGCTGCGGCAACCCGCAGCCCCACGTCGTCACAGGCCTCCCCCGGATTCGGAAGAAGGCCGCGAACCGTCTCGAGGGCCTCTCCCACAAGACACGCATCGGAGAAACGCATCGATCGAGACGGATCGTCGAGATCGTCTGCCTGCTTCCAGTAGACCGCAACGTCGATGCAGTGCCGATCAAGCCTTGCCATGGCGGCCTCGCCGTCACGGCGCAGCGCTTCGAGTGCCCGCGCATCTGGTATCGAGCTCAAGACCCTCTCCTCTCACGCCTGTAGGTGTGGTGAGCGCTTCGAGATCCGCCCGCCTGATTCCCGTCGAGAGGGCGCTGCGCAGGAAGAGAGACGCGCCGCCCTCACGGGCGACCACAGTTCACAACTTGGAAACGAAGTGTGGTGGAACAGATCGCGCCCTCCGAGTAGACTTCGGCCAGACAGAAAGCGACTCCCGAGCAGCCCGGGCAGCCATCGCGTGCTGGACCGTCCAGGCTGCTCCAGGTCGACAACATCACAGGAGACCTTCCCC
>RGZZ01000563.1 GCA_010028905.1 Pseudomonadota bacterium
TCGGAAGCGCTGATCTCTCGACCCTGCCCGCCGATTACATCGATCACGTCGAGGTCGTGCGCGGCCCGTACTCGGCACTCTACGGCGGCAACGCCATGTCGGGTGTGGTGCAGTTCGTCACCAAGGATGGCGCCGACCACAAGAGTGGGGCCGACTACATCGGGGGCGGCCAGGGCACCAGCATCGCCACGGGCATCATCAGCACCCGACTCGGAACCGCCGATCTGCTCATCGTGCCCACCTTGCGCAGCGTGGCCGGTGATCGGCCGAACGCGAGCTCTGAGCTGCAGAACGGATTTCTTCGCTTCTCGCTCCCCACGGGAACCAACGAGACGCTCACCATCTCGGCGGGTCTCAATCGCTCTCGCGTGGGTACACCAGGTCCGCAGCCAGCGGCTGATGTGACCCAGCGAACCCAGAGCCAGCTGCGCCTGGGCAACAACCTGGCGTCGACCCTCGTCGACAGCCAGGGAGGGTCGCAGCGCTTCCTCAATATCGACTACAAGACCGATCGTCTGCTCGTGCACGCCTGGCAGAGCGCGTGGACGCCCACGTTCCACAACGCCTACGTCGACTTCGCGGGTGACATCCACGCCGCCGACACCGTGGCCCGAGAGTACGACACCGGCGTCGACGCGCGCATCAAGATCCCTCACCTCAAAGACAGCGCCCTCACGCTGGGTGCCCTCTACGAGCGCACATACATGGGCTACAGCTCGGTCGATACCGACACGACGCTCGCGGTGTCTGCCGCGCCCGTGACCTTTGTGGCGGGTCGAGACATCCGCGCCATCTACGCTGAGGAGTCGCTGCAGCTCGGGCGCTTGTCGGCGACCCTGGGGCTTCGCGCCGAGAACGGCACGGGGTACGGGGGGCAGATCAGCCCACGCACGGCGTTCCTCTATCGGCTCAACGACCAGCTGGGGCTGCGCGCCGCCTGGGGGCGAGGATTTCGCGCGCCGACCCTCTCCGAGCTCTACTACCCGGAGAGCTTCGGCGCCGCGGGCAATCCCAATCTGCGCCCCCAGACCTCCACCACCTATGAGATCGGCCTCGAGGCCCTGATCACGAAGCAGCTGCTGCTGCGTCTCACGGGCTTCAGCGATGACGTGAACGGTCTCATCGCATACGCTCCCGTGGGCCCCGTCGGGCCTTTCGGCAATGAGTTCATTCCCTCGAATCTGAACAAGGCGCGCAAGAAGGGCGTGGAGTCGCAGCTGCAGTGGCAGGTGACGCCCGAGCTCACCGTTGGGGGAACCTACACCTACATCGACGCGACGCAGATCAATCAAGAGGTGGTGAACGCCTTCACCAATCAGCTGGCGACGGTGTCGCGTCCTCTCGCCAATGTTCCGCGCACCCGAGCAACGGTGACGGTCAGCTGGCAGCAGCCAAAAGGGTTTGGCGTGCAGATCGACGGCGTCGTGCTCGGTGAGCGCGGCCAGTACTACGCCAACTACAGCGACCCGAGCGGGTTGGTCACCTACGACACCAAGGCGCTGCCCGCGGTGGGTGTGCTCGATCTCACCGTCGGGCATCATGCTCGACTTGGCGACGTGCAGGGCCAGGTGTTCCTCAAGATCACCAATCTTCTCAACTCGAGGTACGCGCTCAACTTCGGCAACGACTTCCACGATCTGAACTATCCCATGCCGGGGCGCACCTTCTACTTCGGGTTGAGCCCGCGGTTCTGACGTGACGGGCAGCGGTCGCTTCATGCTTCTCTCGGCGCTCGCGCACGCGGTCGTGGCGGGCGTCGGGGGATGGATGCTGGTCACGGGGGCCTCTTGTGATCCGGCACCTCCCACGCCCCTCGTGCTGCACGAGGTCACCCTGCTCCCCCGGCTGATGTCACCTCCCTCGTTGATGTCGCGTCTCCCGGTCGCTTCTGGGGCGCAGGCCCCGCGAGCGGTTCTACCCACAGGATCAGCGTCGCCGCGCGCGCGCGCCCAGGCGGTTCCGCCGTCGCGGCGCGCGTTCGCCAGGTCTGGAGCAGTCGAATCGCGCTTCACCGGATCAGTGGACGCATCGCCAGCGCAGAATCCCCCGCCTTCTCCTACCGCCGTGCGATCTGGCGCATCACCGGATCGACCGCAGGCCTGCGACCCGCCCATCGCCACCGCTGCTATCGCCCCAGTCGCACCAGTCGAGGTCCCTCGAACCGCTGTTCGCCCGCAGGCTTGTGCATCGCCGACCGCTGCGCCGCCGCAACCTGTCGTCTCCGTTCGCCCCGCCGTGGCACCCGTGACTACGCCCGCGTCGGCACAGGCCAGCGCGGCGTTGCCCGAATCGCCGCGTGGACCCTCGGAAGCGCCGCGAGGCATGGCTTCGGGGGAGGCCCTCGCTGTGTCGACGGGCCACGAGAGGGCAGGGGGACTTCCCTCCGGCTCGGCCGACGCAGCGCGTCCGGCTGGGCGAAGCACGGGGGAAGGTTCAGGCGAAAGCGTTCCGCGCAACGGTGGGGCAGGGGAGGCCAGCCACCCCCCGTCGGAAGGTCCCAGCGATGCGCCGCCCGGGTTCCTCGGCGGACCTTCTCCGCACTACCCCGCGCGGGCGCGCGACGAGCAGCGCCAGGGCGGGGTTCGCGTGCGGGTGCACGTCAACGCCGAGGGTCAGGTCGATGCGGTCGAGCTCGATGGCTCGAGCGGTCACTCCGACCTTGATGCGGCGGCGCGTGAGACGGCGTGGTCGTGGCGCTTCCGCCCGGCGGTGCGTGTCGGTCGTCCGGTGGGCTGCTGGGTGAGGCGCACGGTGGTGTTCCGACTCGAGTGAGCGAGACGGAGACTCGGATCGCCTGTGCGTCACGGCTGTGTGACCTCGTGATATCCTGGCGGCTGCACGAGAGGTTCTGGGTTCGGGGTCGTTCGCGCATTGACGCATTGACGCATCTTTCACGGGCATTTTCGCGCCTCTTCAGACGCTGTTCATAGACTGCCGGCAAAAGAGAGGAGATCCATCGA
>RGZZ01000564.1 GCA_010028905.1 Pseudomonadota bacterium
ACGTGCGCCTCGGTCACAGTTCATGGGTGCCTCGAGAGCCACGTGCCCCGCGGGCGGGTTCGAGACGAGGTGCGCGGGGTACGTCTGAGAGGGGGCGGGCACTCTCACGACAGGAGCACATCTCATGGCAAGAACGCTCGAACTCACCGTTTCAGAGAAACCGGCACTCGCGTTCACGCTCGGCGTGGTGGCGGGCACCGGGATGGGGGTCGCCATCGGATATCTCACCTCGCCCCATCGGGGCTCGACCACGCGCAACCTCATTGCCAACCAGTTTCGACACTATGCTGCAGAGGCGCGCAAGACCGCGCATCGCGCGGAGGCCAGGGGGCGAGACCTGCGCAATCGCGCCATCGGTCTGGCCCACGACCTGCGTCAGGCGCTCGGCGTCGAGCGAGCGGTGGTGGCGTCGCCAGATGCGGCGCCAGCACCGCAGGTCTGAGCTGAAACGGAGGAAGCCCATGCCGATGCTGCAACCGCAGACCTGCGAGGTCTGTGGCAATGAGTACGACAAGTGCATGCAGGTGGTGCTCGATGGCGTGACCCACGCGTTCGATTCGTTCGAGTGCGCGATACAGCGGCTGGCGCCGCGATGCCGTCACTGCGGCTGCGCCATCATCGGCCACGGGGTCGAGGTCGACGCGCGGTTCTTCTGCGGGGCGCACTGCGCGAACGCCATGGTGGCCAGCGCGCATCTGCGCGATCGGGTCTGAGCCCCGACCGGGGCCGTACACGGCCGTCGGCTGCTGTGGCGCGTCTCCTGCCTGTGTCTGGCGGAGGCGCTGCCGCGGCGGGCGGCAGCCGATCAGTCGTCGGTCTGCCCCATGAGCTCGCTCATGGCAGACTCGGCGGATGCGCGCACCGCTTCCCGGGGGTCTGACGTGAAGCGATCAATGGCGGGAAAGAACTGCATCTGGCGCGACTGCCCCAGCAGATGGAGCACGTAGTCGATGAGGTTCTCGTCTTCGACGCGATCGAGCAGGGGAACCAGCGGAGACAGCGACACCGACAGGGGGATGCCGCAGTCGAAGGCGCTCACCAGATCGTTGAGAAGCACCTCGAGGGTGTCAGTGTCGTGTTCGGTGGCCGCCATTCGCACGAGCTCTTCTACCACGGGAGTGGCTTCATCTGACGTCCACTTGCCCCGTGCGAGCACTTCGCTCATCTCTTCGAGGCACTGCAGGCGAGCGTCTCCGCTTGTGGAACGCGCGTGGTCGAGCATCTGGTTCAGCATGGGGGGAACAGTTCGACGCTCTGACGTCGTCCCCTGTGCGCCCGTGCGCGGGGCCGCGCACGAAAAGCGACCCGTGGCGGGATTCTCGCTGCGCAGGGCGAAACAAGGGTAATGAAGAGCTTCTCAGATCTTGGCCTGCGCGACGAGCTGCTGCAGGCGCTGAACGCCGTGGGCTACACGGCACCGACCGACATCCAGGCTTCGGCCATCCCCGAGATGCTGGCGGGGCGAGACGTCATCGCCCAGGCGCACACGGGCACCGGCAAGACCGCGGCGTTCGCGCTGCCCATGCTGTCGCGCCTCGATCTCGAGGTGAAACGGGTTCAGGGGCTGGTTGTGGTTCCCACCCGCGAGCTTGCAACCCAGGTGACCCGCGCGTTCAATCGCTACGGCAAGCAGCTGGGCGTCCACGCGCTCGCGGTGTATGGCGGGCAGTCGTATGCCTGGCAGGGAAAGAAGCTGGCCGAAGGGGTGCAGGTGGTGGTGTGCACCCCAGGTCGCGCCCTCGATCTCATCGAGAAGGGCACATTGAAGCTCGACGGCGTGACGTGCGTCGCCCTGGACGAGGCCGATGAGATGCTGCGCATGGGCTTCATCGACGACGTCGACAAGCTGCTCGGGGCCACGCCAGAGACGCGTCAGACCGCGCTCTTCTCGGCCACCATCCCGCCGCCGGTGCGCGCCCTCTCAGAGAAGTACATGCGTGAGCCCGTCTCCATCGGCCACGACAAGGCCGAGATGACGGTGGCGAAGGTCACGCAGCGGTTCTGCCTGATCAGCGAGTCGTCAAAGCTCGCCACCATCACCCGCCTGCTCGAGACCGAGCCCGTCGAGCGCGCGCTGGTGTTCGCGCGCACGCGTCTGGGGTGCGCCCAGCTGGCCGACGCCCTCATCGCGCGTGGCTTCACCGCCGAGGCGCTGCACGGCGATCTGCCGCAAGAGGCGCGCGAGTCGGTGCTGGCGCGCTTCCGCGCGGGACGCATCGCCTTGCTGGTCGCCACCGATGTGGCGGCCCGCGGGCTCGACATCCCTTCGGTGTCGCATGTGTTCAACTACGATTTCCCCGATCAGCCGGCCGACTATGTGCACCGCATCGGCCGCACGGCGCGCGCGGGCACCGAGGGCACCGCCATCTCGCTGGTGACCCCCCGCGAGCAGGGGCGCCTGGCCATGGTCGGGCACTACACGAAATCGCCGGCAAAGCGCATGGTGGTTCCGACGGTGGGCGAGGTGCACGCGCGCCGCGATCATCGCTTCGCTGAGCGGGTCGATCAGGTGGCGGTCGAAGACAATCTCGACCCTTCGCTGCGCTGGGTCGATGAACAGGTGGCCTCTGGCAAGGACCTGCGCACGCTCACGGCGGCCTTGGTGCAGCTCGTGCGGGGCACCGAGACCACGCGTCCCGACGAGTACGTCGAGGAGATCTTCCCCAAGTCCAAACCTCCTGGCGCCCGCATGGGCGCGCCTCGCCGTGGTGGCGGGGGAGGGTATCCCAGCGCGGGCGACATGGGCGATGACAGGGGTCCCAGGGGCCGCGGTGAGCGCTTCTCGGCGCGCCCGTCCCCCTCGAAGGGCCCCAAGACCTTCGCGCACGAGAGCGGCAAGAAGGGGGCCAAGACCTTCGCGCACGAGGGCGGCAAGAAGGGCCCCAAGACCTTCGAGCACGAGGGCGGCAAGAAGGGCCCCAAGACCTTCGAGCACGAGGGCGGCAAGAAGGGCCCCAA
>RGZZ01000565.1 GCA_010028905.1 Pseudomonadota bacterium
CGCTGGCCCACGAGGCCGGTCGGCCTGCATTGCAACTCCCCTTCCCCGAAACCCCATCCCGCCGCCGGCGCACCGGGCCCAGCGGTCTGCCTCGCACTGCCTTTCTCACGTCATCGTGCGTGAGCCGTCTCCACCGCCTTGGCCACACCTCATCCCACGCGTCTTCCCCACGCACCTTCCCCACGCATCTTCCCCACGCATCTCAAAGACAGAAGGAGGAAACCGACCATGAACGATCGACAGAGAATCCTCGCGCTGCGTCGCGCGGCGGCCGAGATGTGCGCGCGCCTCGAAGCGACAGGCGACGCGCCGGACGATCCGTCCGCGTTCCACCTGAGAGAGCTCATGACCCACTGGCAGAAGTGCTTCACCCTCAACACGAAGGCGCTGGCCAGGCTGATCCAGATGCGGCGCATGTCCGAAGAGCTCATCCTGCTCGCTGGGGTGCTCGAGCTCGACCCGGCCGAGTCTGGCCTGTCTCCCGCGTCGATGCAGGCCCTCACGAAGCACACCCAGCGCGTGACGCGCAAGGTCGAGCGCGCTCTTCCAAAGATTGCTCGATGGCGAGCCGACGTCGAGCGCCTCGAGGTCGAGCAGGCCGTTCTCATGGCCGAGATGCTCGTTGAGACGCACCGCTGCGCCGACGAGATCGAAGGGCTGTAGCGGTGCCGTCACGCGTTTGTCATCGTGCCCATTCGCGCGCCTCAGGCTATCTGAGGCGCGCGCGGTCACGGCATGAGCTGCAGGTAGGCCAGCCGATCCTTGGCGCGGGTGGCGCCTACATAGAGCAGGCGGCGGTGGTGCTTCGTGCGCTTTCCCTCTCCCGATTCAACCGTGCCAAGCGATATGGCCTCCCCCGTAAGATCGACGAGATAGACACACTCGAAATCGAGCCCTTTTGCGCTGTAGACGCTGCCCACCTTGATGGTGGGCGACCCCATGTCGAGATTGAGACGCGCGTGGGTATCGCGGGTGAACCACTCAATGGGGTGCTTCACCTGCTCTTTGAGCGCATCGATGAACACCTCGCTGCTTGCGGCCAGATTTCTTGAAGCCAGCTGCTCAAAGCTGACCTTGCCCGGTTTGCTCGGCAGCGGTGCAGGGTCACCAAGAAGCAGACGCGAGACATAGAGCACCGCCATCTCGCCAAACCGTCGCCCCTGCTTCACCTGCTGCTCGACATCGTCACTGATGAGCCGCAGCAAGGCCTGCGCGCTGGGCATCTGACGATGCGTCGGACGCTCTCCGTCGCGCCCTCCGAGATCACTGTTGAACAAGCCGTCAACATCATCGTCATCATCAGACTGTTCACCCAGCAGGTCGCGCGCGAACTCGAAGATGGGCTGGGTGCAGCGGTAGCTCTGAAGATGGTTGCGCGCGCGTCCCCCCGTCACGTTGATGCCGAGCGACGCCCAAGAGAACCCGCGCGGTCTCTTGCTGTAGAGGTCTTGAACGCTGTCTTCGGCGATCTTCACGTCTTCAGAGCCTGGCGCCAACGTCGCCAGAGCGAGCCGCAGCAGATCGGGCGAGAAATCCTGCGCCTCGTCGATGAGCACCGTATCGTAGGACGCAAAGGGCAGGCCGTTGCGCGCGAGCGCCTCGAAGGCGGCCTGCTCGAGGCTGCGGATCTTCTCGGTGGGACCCTGATGCGGCACATCCTGCCCGGCGATACGACCTACCAGCTCATAGATCGAGAGAACGTCGACACGCTCGCGCTTGCCGGGCGCGAGGTTCTCATCGAGCAACCCACGCACGTAGCCGGTGAGCGGCAGGTTGTAGCAGGTGTAGAGAATGCGACGCGGCGGAACAGCGTAGGCCGCTTTGAGCTCGGCGTGCTTCACGAGGAAGAGGGTCTTTCCGCATCCCGCAACGCCGCGAATGAGGCGCGGCTCGACGTCGAGCTCGCTGGCCCACTTGAGGGCGCGCTTCGACAGCTCGACCTTCATGGGGCGGCGCCCCTCGCCGGACGGGGACGCTCGCAGACCGGGCGCGGAGACGCCGGCAGCCCGAACCGTGGGCGTTGTCTTGACCGACGGCCCCATGCCGCGGGCACCCTCCGTCTTCGTGGACGGCGGAGGCGCCAGAGGGTCGAAGGGCGGCAGCCCCCCGAGCACCTTCTCGTGCAACACCTTGCGCTGCGCTTCGGTGAGCTCGCGCGATCCGAAGGAGCGCAGGAACCGAAGGAACGACAGAAGCTCGGCGCCGCCCTTCGGGCCGCCAAAGCGCCCCCCTTCACGCAGTTCCGACCCGTAGAGCGTCTCTCCGCTGAACTGGCGGAAATATGATGAGAAGCTGCCGCTCTCCGCCTGCGCTCGCTCGATGTTGGTGAACACCACGGCCTTGTCTACGGGAATGAGACCACGGTTCTTGAACTTCCCGTCGTCGTTTCGCAACGCCGCGTGCAGCTCGATTGCGTTGCGGCAGCTGAACGTGTAGGCCCGAGCCTGCTCATGGGGCTGCGTCCTGGTCTCAAGGCGCCCGTCCTTGCGAATGACCGCTCCCGACACCGACAGCGACTCGATGCTCCGGAGGCTCCAGTCCTTCACCTCGAACACCACGAGCCCCGTCTTGCCCTCAAAGAGAATCACGTCGGTGAACTTCCCCTCGACCTGGGCGCCATGCCAGATGAGCACGTCATCGCGCTCTTTGAAGAGCGTCGCAAGGGCTGTGACCAACCCGCGCTCACCAGGCGTGGTGGACGCCGCGTGAAAGGTTGCCGAATAGATCTTCGCCATCAGACATGATTGTACGCGCAGGTGAATCGCGCATCCTGTCAGCGCACCCGCAAAACAGCCAATGCTGCCGCTGCGCCCCCGTCCTTGAATGCGACGCGTCGGCAGCTCGGCGCCCATCGCGCTCACCGTGCTCCACCCCCCCAAAAAATTCTTTTGCACATCTTTTTCGCCACAACCACGCGCCGGGATCGGCTTATCCACAGGGTTCCACAGCAAT
>RGZZ01000566.1 GCA_010028905.1 Pseudomonadota bacterium
CTGCATGAATGTTGCGACGTCGTGCGCCGCGACGCTCACGTCCGTGCACGTCCGTGCCGACACATCGACGAGCGTGCACACGTGCCGTGGATGCAGCGCTGCACGTAAACCAGCCGCGGCGACGTCCGACGACGACTCCTCCCACACGACGTGGAAGCACTTCTCGGGCGTCGTCGCGTGGACGCGCACGTGACACGATTCGGCGTACAGCCGCACATCAAAGTTTGACGTTCGAGGGAGCACCGACGCGACGAAGTCGAGGTGTGCCGATACGCTCGGCGACCACGCACGCACCGACGGAAGCAATGTGCGCATCGTGTGATCCCACGAATCGAACGACATGATGCTGAGGGCGACGATTGCGACGTCGGCCAAGTGCTTCGAGTCGGAGCCTGCGGTGCACACCTTCTTCGCACACTTGGCGACGTGGTCCTCTCCATCCGAGACGGTTGCCGCCGCTCGAACGCTCGAGCGTGCGAGCATTCGGTCGTACGCTCTGAGGCACGCGGTGCGAAGGTCGTCGGCGAGCAGCTCGTCGTCTGTCGCGAATGGCGAGACGAACCGACTCGCACACCCGGCTCGAATCGCTCCGGCGTGACGAGCGCGATCGAGGCGAGTGGGGTGAGCAATGTCCTCGACGCCTCGCACGCGCCTCTTGGCGTCGAACTCGGCGTTGACGAGGCACATTTGCACCACGACGTCGCCACTGCACCGTCGAATGCACGACGATCGGCACGCTCCGTCGCCTTCGTCGACGTTGGGCTCGGCGCTCTCGCTCTTCGTCACGATCATCATCGCCGTCGCCGCACAGTTCGATCTCGGCGTCCATCGATCGAGGCTTCGATAGTGGCGCCCGTCGTCGTCGGTCGATGTCGCTAATGCGACCGAGCGTTTGCACAGCCCGTCGACTCCGTCGGCGTGGAGACCGCTTCCAGTTCGCACGACGTGCCGTGCAAATTCGTCGGCGTACCGCACGTGCTCGCGCTCCTTGACGTCGAAACGCATGTGTGCATTCGCGCTCATCGTACGAAGTGCCGAGCACACGTTTGGGTGCGGCCTTCGTGAGTCGAGGACGAGGATGAGCTGATGCGACGCGCGCGTGAGCGCGACGTACGTGGGGTTGCGTGCCGCCTGCTCGGGCAGCACGACGACGCACGTGCGACACTGCAACCCCTTTGCGCTCCAGAAGGTGCCGCACGTGAGCGTCGGCTTGGTCGGTGCGTTCGTCATCGCACTTGAACTTCCGAGGGCCGACGAGGCATCGTCGTTGTCGACGACGTCGACGCCGTGGACGACGACGCGCATCGATCCTCGTCGGCTCACCGTGTTGAGCAATCTGCGGAGCGCCGTGTTGCCATGTTTGTAGTCGACGAGGAGGAGGACGTCGTCGTCGCCCTCGAGCACGTCACGAAGCACGTCGTACAGATCGGACCACATGTTCTTCGGGACGCGCACGTCGACCGGAGGCGCGTGAGGCGCATCGCACGCACGCGCGTGACTACGTCCTCCACTTGCGACAATTGAGGTGTCGAAGACGGCGTTGACGAGCGCTGCGATTGGAGGAGTGAGGCGGTACGACTTTGTGAGGACGAAGGACGACCACGCCTGCTCGACGCCGATCGCTCCTTCTGTTGTATGCGCACCGCCACCTCCCTCGGTCGCCTTGTGATCCGGATTCGAGTCGAACACGCTCCAAGGCTCGACGAGGGTCCGGAGCGTCGCGGGGGCGTCGGGGTCGAAGTCGTAGACCAACTGATTCCTGTCGCCCGCGACGACGATTGACGAATTGTGCAGTCCAAGCACACGCACGAGTCGGACGTAGATCTCACGCACGTCCTGTGCTTCGTCGACGAAGACGCGGCTGACGGCAGGGACGTTCGTAGGTGTGATGTCGCCACGCTCGGCCCTCTCGACGGCATCGAGAAGTTGGACGTCGTCGCGCGCAGGCGCGAGGCACCGAGAGCACAGCGAGTGGAACGTGAGGCACAGCGTTCCGTCCGGAGGAAGTCGCGAGCTGATGTCGGTCGCGAGTTGACGATTGTACGCGAGGACGAGCGAGGGCAAACACCTCGCGGCGGTGGCGGTGGCGTTGTCCTCATCCGGGCGGTCGTCGGCATTGGACGATCCTTCTTCTTGAGTGTGCAACGTCTTGGTCGAGTTCGCGTCGTCGGCGACAGTCGACGTCGTCAGCGCACGATCGTCACGTGCATTGTAAGCGGCAGTGCATGCTCGTACGATGAGTGCAGTCTTCCCCGCTCCCGGGACGGCTTCGATCCTCACTCGCGCAAGTGGGTCGCGGGCAAGTAGGCTACACACTTGGTCGTGGACGGGATCCGTCGAGTCATCGACGTCGACGACGCCTGGTGTACATGAGACGCTCGAACGAGCCTTCGAGTCGGCGCTCGACGACTCCAATTTGAAGACAATAGGTCGTGAGGCATTCATTTCGTGCTGCTGCATGTGTCGATGTGACGACGAGCGAGAGATGATGTCTGTGCAGCGCAGGTGCCGACGAACTCAGAATGTAGGTATCTGTGTCTTATTTGCTTACTTCGCACTCGATCTTGTTCATTCATCCACGAACGAACGAACGAGCGAGCGAACAAACGATGCACCACCATCTCACATACTGATTCCGTCTACGCATGCTTTCACACTTGCATCATACACGTCTTCATTGTATGCAGCGTGCCACGCACTATATCGGACACGTCGGCGCGGTGTGCGATCACACATATCACAGTAGTGATCACGCCTATGCCAAAGACGGTGCGCACGTTGATTGCGCCTTGAGACCCACAAATAAACGGTGGACGAATCGTCACGAGGATCAAGAGTGTGAGAACAAATTGCGCTCCGAGGATTGCGACCGGCGAGAATGTGTCGAAGTACGAAGGCGGTTGCGGACCAAATCTCTGTTCGAGCGACTGGGTCCGACTC
>RGZZ01000567.1 GCA_010028905.1 Pseudomonadota bacterium
GGGTCGCAAGAAAGACCGCCCACCCGTGAGCAGCGGCGGCGTCATCCGGCTGCAGCGAAAGGGTGCGCAGTCTGATGTCATCGCCCAGCGCCTCGCCCCCGCGTTCGCCCGTCCTCCGGGTCCCCCCGATCCCTTCCTCGCGGGCCTGCGCTTCGACAAGCCGTTCCGCAAGTCGCAGCAGGACGTCCTCGATTCGGTGAGCCAGTGGCTGGGGGATGGGCAGCGCCAGCTGCACATCGTGGCGCCGCCGGGCTCGGGCAAGACCATTCTCGGTCTCGAGCTCATCCGTCGCCTCTCACGACCGGCCCTCGTTCTGGCCCCCAACACGGCCATTCAGGGGCAGTGGGTCGAGAAGTGCCGTGGCTTCCTGCCGCCCGAGCTGCCCCTCGAGCGCATTGCCACCCACGATCCCCTGTCGGCAGCGCCGGTGATCTCGCTGACGTATCAGGCGCTCACCACGGCGTCGAGTGACGACGAGTTCCTGGTGGAGGCGGCTCTCGCGCAGTGGCGGGTCGAGCTCACCGACGGGCGCAAGGCCAGCGATGAAGACGCCACAGCGCGCATCGAGCGCATGCGCGCGTCGAACCCGGAAAACTACAAGCGCGAGGTGTCGAGCCGTAAGGCGAAGGTGCGCCAGCAGATGCTCAATGATCCGTCGTTCGACATGGGGCGCCTGCTGCACGCGAACGTGCGCGCGCTGTTCGAGCGCCTCGTCGAGGTGCGTGTGGGCACCGTCATCCTCGATGAGTGCCATCACCTCACGGGGTTCTGGTCGCTGGTGGTGGCCGAGCTCGTGGGGCGCCTCGATGGCCCCATCATCGTGGGCCTCACCGCCACACCGCCGGTCGATCGCGACGACCTCGAGCTGTCGCGCTACCTCGATCTGGTGGGCGACATCGATTTCCAGGTGCCCACCCCGGCTGTGGTCAAGGAAGGCAATCTCGCCCCTTATCAAGACCTGGTGGCCTTCACCCGGCCCCTGCCGCACGAGGAGCAGTTCATTGCGAGCCAGCACGAGCGCTTCGCTCAGCTCGTGCGCGATCTCAAGGAGAAGCACCCTCACTTCCTGCAGTGGCTCGATCTGCGCATCAACCAGCGACGCACGCCC
The DNA here is from genome assembly GCA_010028905.1 of Pseudomonadota bacterium. Taxonomy (NCBI): domain Bacteria; kingdom Pseudomonadati; phylum Pseudomonadota; species Pseudomonadota bacterium. Next base: position 1,109 of record RGZZ01000567.1, read on the forward strand.
GCCGACATCCATCAGCCGCCGGCCGAGACGCCGCGCACCCCGTCGTGGACCGAGTTCTCGAAGGCCCACCCAGGGCTTGCCGAGGCGGGTGTCCGCCTTCTTCTGGCATGGCAGCAGCCGCTGGCCCCGGATGTATCGCCCCCCCGCGAGGTCATGGTCACGCTGTCAGATTGGGCCTTCGTTCTCGAAGACTATGCCCTCGAGTACCTCAAGCTCTCGTCGAGCGAGAGCGACCATGCCCTCTATCAGCAGATCGCCGTGGCCACGCGGGCGCTGGGGCTTCTGCTCACCGAGACGGGATTTCGCCAGCACACCTCGCCTGTCGACCGCGTGCTGGCCCTCTCTGGGAGCAAGATCGACGCCCTCCTGCGCATCCTCGCGGCCGAGGCCCGGGTGCTCGGGCCGTCGCTGCGTGCCCTGGTGCTCACCGACTACGAGCAGACCAGCCCCACGGCGGTGCGCGAGGTGGAGGGCATTCTGGATGCCGAGGCGGGGGGGCCTTTGCGGTCATCCGATCGCTCGTGCAGCACGTCGACACCGACCCCCTCGACGCGGTGCTCGTCACGGGGAGCACCGTGGTTTGCGACGCCGATCTGGCCGATCGCTTCGTCGCGCGGGGAAAGACCTGGCTCGAGGCCAACGGCATCAGCGTGGCGCTGTCGTCGGTGCCCATCGAGGGGCTGAAGCTGCACACCATCGAGGGCGAGGGGGCCGCCTGGACCCCTCGCACCTACGTGCGGATGGTCACCGCCCTCTTCGAGGAAGGGCTCACGCGCTGCCTCGTGGGTACGCGCGCACTGCTCGGCGAGGGGTGGGACGCGCTGTCCATCAACACCTTGGTCGATCTCACCGCGGTGACGGCCTTCATGACCACCAACCAGCTGCGGGGACGCTCGCTTCGCATCGACCCGCGAGTGCCGCGCAAGGTGGCTGATAACTGGGACGTGGTGTGCGTGGCGCCGGGGTTCGAGAAGGGCTTCAACGACTATCAGCGCTTCACCCGCAAGCACCTCGGGTTTCACGGGCTGTGCGACGATGGCCAGATCGCCAGCGGCGTGAGCCACGTTCACCCCGCGCTCACCCGCACCGCGCCCGACAAGCTGGGCGGCTTGATGGACGACATCAACGCCGAGATGCTGGCCCGCCCCGCGCAGCGCGAGCAGGTCTACGACGCGTGGAAGGTGGGGCAGCCCTACCGCGGCATCGAGGTGGCCACGGTGGAGGTATGCCTGCAGCAGTCGTACGGTGAACCGCCGGTGCGTCGCTCGCAAGGGCTGCTCGACATCGTGGGGCAGGTGTTCTCGTCGGTGAAAGGCCACAGCGCGGCGACCCACGAGACCCTCACCAACATGGCCACAGCCGTGCTGCTGGCGCTTCAGGACAGCGGCCAGCTCGACAAGCGCCACACGGTCAGAGATGTGGCGATCACGCTGCGCAGCGACGGCTTCTACCGCGTTCTGCTCGAGGGGGCTTCGGCGGAAGACGCCGAGCGCTTCACGGGGGCGGTGCTCGAAGTGGTCTCTCCGCTGCAGAACCAACGCTACCTCGTTCCTCGATACGAGCAGCAGACCGATCTGATGAGCCGCGTGACGGGGGCGATGCAGTCGCTTGGCCTGGCCAGCGGTCAGGGGGGGCTGCGTCTCGCGCAGTGGCACGCGGTCCCCGATGTTCTCGGAGCAAGCAAGCAGGGAGTGGCCATGTTCGCACGACGTTGGAACGAGAATGTGAGTCCCGGACAGCCGGTGTTCGCGCGCAACCCCGCGGGGCAGCGCATCCTCGATGAGAACCGCCAGAAGAACCCGCTGGGGGTCACCACCCTGCAGCGGACGGTG
>RGZZ01000568.1 GCA_010028905.1 Pseudomonadota bacterium
GGCGGTGGGGGAATCGACACGTGCGGCTGATGCTGCTGAGGGGCTGTGCAGCGACGCCTCGTCCACGTCGACCACCAGCCCGGAGGGCGTGTCGCGATCGGTAGCGCGCACGATGGCCTCCACGTGATCCTGGGGCTGGGCGTCTGCTTCGGTCAGGGCTTGGGCGATTGCGTCGCGCACCGCGCGGAAGACTGCGTCCGGATGGAGGAAGCGGACCTCCGACTTGGTGGGATGGACATTCACGTCGACGTCACCGCTGGGGAGCTCGATGAAGACCACGGCCATGGGGAACCGTCGATGCGGGATGAGCGGCTCGAATCCCTGTGCGATGGCGATGCTGAGCTGCTTGCTCACGACGAGCCGGCCGTTGACGTAGATCACCTGGCGCGTTCCCTGGCTGGCGAAGGTAGGCGGGCACACGGCGACGCCACTTACCTTCACGTCTCCGCGCACGTGCCCCAGGGGCGCCACCGGCGTCTTTGGGTCGAGCTGCCAGAGGCGCTTGAGACGATCGGCAAGGCCGTACTGATGAGGAAGGTTGAAGTACTCACGCTCGCCGCTGGTGAGGCGGAAGTGGATGTTGGTGTGAAGCAGCGAGAAGCGTCCGAGGAGGTCGACGATGCGCGCGGCCTCGGCGACACCGCTCTTGAGGAACTTGCGACGGGCGGGCGTGTTGAAGAAGAGATCGGTGACCATGGCTGTCGTGCCCTCGGCGCATCCGGCGTCCTCGACTCTCACGTCGTCTGCCCCTCTGGCCACGATGCGGGTCCCGGAAGGGGCGCCGGTTTCGCGGGTGAGGAGCTCGAGACGGCTCACGGCGATGATGCTCGGAAGCGCTTCTCCGCGGAAGCCAAGCGTCTGGAGGTTCTCCATGTCCTCCCACGTGCGGATCTTGCTCGTCGCGAAGCGATTCAGTGCAAGCGCCGCGTCATCGCGCGACATGCCGCAGCCATCGTCGACCACCTTGAGGAACGACTGGCCGCCGTCGCGGATGTCGACCCATATGCGCGTGCTGCCGGCGTCAACGGCATTCTCCACGAGCTCCTTGATGATCGATGACGGCCGCTCGATGACCTCGCCCGCGGCGATGCGCTCCGCCACAGAGGTCTCGAGGAGGGCGACGCGCGCCCGGGGGGTGCTTGCGGCCGACGCACTCATGCGGAGAACGAGATGCAGTTACGGCCCTTTTTCTTTGACTCGTACATCGCCTTGTCGGCCTTCTCGATGAGGTCTTTCTTGGTCTGCGCGTCTTCCGGGAAGGAGGCGACACCTCCGCTCACGGTGACGTGCACGATCTGGCTTCCGAGGACGAACTCGTAGTCCTCGACGCTGCTGCGGATGCGTTCGGCAATGACCACCGCGCTGATGCGGTTGGTGTTGAGCATGGTGACCGTGAACTCGTCTCCACCGTATCGGCAGATCACGTCGGTGGGTCGCGCCACCTGCTTGATGACACCGCCCAGCTGCTTGAGGAGCGCGTCTCCCTGAGGGTGACCGTATGAGTCGTTCACCTTCTTGAAGAAGTCGACGTCGATGATCATGAGGCTCAGGGGCTTGCTGGCGTACTTTGCGCTCACGATCTCCTTGCCCAGGTGCTCCTGGAAGTAGCCGTGGGTGAAAAGGCCCGACAGGGAGTCGGTGATGGCGAGGGTCTCGGTGGTCTTGTGCAGCTGCAGGTTGCGCACGGCGAGCGCGACCTGGTTGGCCAGCATGTTGAAGAGGCGGAAGAGGGGATCGGTGTACTGCGCGGGCGCGTCGTGGGCGATGAAGATGGCGCCCAGCGCCTGGTCTTCGAACAGCAGCGGGGCCACCATGGCCGAGCGAAGCGCCGGATGCTTGCGAATCGCTTCTTCTGGCTGGTAGTGCGCGAAGTCGTCGACGACTCGGCCCTTCTTCTCTTTGATGACGGCGCCGATGACCGACGTCGCCAGCTCGGGGTTGAAGTCGGTGAACGATTCTGCGGGCGAGAGCTGGCTTGCCACGCGCATCACAGGCTCTGTCTGGCTCTCGAGATCGCGCAGGTACACCACGACGCTCGAGCAGTCGAAGAGACGCATCACGTCACTGGTGACCAGCTGGAGTATCTTCTCCTGCGAGGCCGAGGTGCCGAGCTCCTGGCTGGTCTCGATGACCGAGACCAGGGCCTTGACCTGGTCTTCCTGGCGGGTCAGCGCATGATGGATGAATCCCAGCCCTGCGGTCAGGGCGATGTATGGGATGAACCCGAAGCTCCACGCCTGAAGCAGCGCTTCTGGACGGGCGTGCGCCTTCACGAGCATGATGCCGAGGTAGAGGACGATCACGGTCACCGCTGTGGCACCGCCGATGAGCAGGTTGGTGACCATGAGCTCGAGCACCGGGAGACCGAAGAGCAACCCTCCCAGGACGGTGCGCTGGGTATAGGTCACGAACAGGGCGAGGACGAGGTCGGCCCCCCCCAGCACGAAGCCGCGGGATGTTCCCTCGAGGGTGCCCTCCATCCACGAGGTCACCGCGGCCCACACGAACAGGAGCCCCACGGCGAGCGCCGGGGACAGGGAAGGGGCGTCCATGCTGCCCAGCCAGCCCTGCTTTGCGCTGTAGATGTCTGCCGGGTGCAGCAGATCGATGGCGATGAACACGGCCATGACCCATCGCAACAGGGCCATGATGCGGCCGATATTGCGCGAATATTCGATCAAGCGGGGCCTCCAGGTTCGGGCGCGGCGGATGGAAGGAGGGCCGCGCGATAGGGTTCGGTCTCAGTTTTGCGTGTGGGGAGCGGATATCCTCCCCCTGCAGAGACGTGCGTCAGGAAGACGGGTCGTTCAGGCGCCGCTGCCAGTCGTGGATGAGGTTGAGGGCGGCGAGGGGCGTCAGCTCGAGGAGCTTCGTGCCCCGGATGTCGTCGAGAACCGCTTCCCACGCGGGGGGAGGACCCTGTGCGGCGGGGGGATCTGT
>RGZZ01000569.1 GCA_010028905.1 Pseudomonadota bacterium
ACGGTGGGGCCGGCGAAGAAGGTCTGCAGCGACACCTCCTTGCCGAGGGTGCGCGAGATGCGCGACACCACCTGGGTGGCCGAGAGCGAGTGCCCGCCGTGTCGAGACTGAGGACGTCGGCGAAGATGGCGGCGATCATCTCCTCGACGGGGGTACGCGGCTCTGTGATGCGCTCCGCGCTACGTGTGGGCGCGGGGAGGGCGCGGCGGTCGATCTTGCCGCTGGCGTTGAGGGGGAGGCGCTCCAGAACCATCCAGGCCGTGGGAATCATGTAGTCGGGCAGGCGCTCGGTAATCCACCTTTTGAGCTCGGAGGCGAGACGGGTGGCGATGACGGGCGCCAGGGGGTCGTTCGCAAGGGGGCGTGCGAGACGCGAGGGGGCGGGCCATTCGATGGCTTTCCGAGCCGCGTCGCCGCGGGTGAAGACGGCGTCGAGGGCCCCGTCGGGGGAGGCTGCGGCGAGCGACAGGCTTAGGGTGAAGCCGTGCGCGAGGGCGAGCGCGTGGAGCGCTTCGGGGTCGAGGGTGCGCGTCGATTCGATGTCGAGCTGAGAGCGGAGTGCGGCGTGCAGGTCCGTCGCTGTCTTCAGCGCGGTGTCGGTCGACTGCGAGGCGTGTTCGCTGAGCGCCATCTGTGTGAAGCGATCGTCGCGGGTTCGCGCATTGTCGATTCGGGTGAAGGCGATGACGTCTTCGGAATCTTCTCGCAGCTTTGCGGCGATGTCGTCGAGGTTCATCGATGTGGCATCGTGCCAGGCCGGCGAAGCCGTATCGCGCGCATCGTCGTCATCCGTGAACAGCACGGCGTCGTAGCGATACTTTGTGAGCTCGTTGGGTGCGTGGCCGCGCTTGGGGGTCACCTCGACCCGCGTGACCTGGGGCCAGAGGTTCTTCCACTCGGTGAACAGGGCGGGCGAGAGCAGCAGCTCTTCCTCGTTGCGCACACCGCGCTCGGTGCGGGCGCGCAGCTCGGGTGTCGGAGTGAGTCTTCCGCTCTCGAGGGACTTGTGCAACGCGATGGAGGCCTGGAAGGCGGGCAGCAGCTCGAGGTGACGCAGGTCGCCGAGGAAGATGCGGCCTCCCGGGGCCAGCAGACGGAGCGCGCCCTGCACGACCCGCTCAAGGTACTCGACCCCGGGGAAGTACTGCACCATGGAGTTCAGGATGACGAGATCGAACCCGCCTGCGGGCAGGTGGGCTGTGTCGTCTGCGGTACGCTCCTCGATCTGCACATGGGCGAGATCGATACGGCTGGCGCGCAGCGAGCGGGCGGCGGTCACCGACTCGCTCGAGAAGTCGAGGCCGAGATATGTCGCGCAGTCGGGTGCCAGGCGTGCCAGCAGCAGCCCCGTCCCGCAGCCGATCTCGAGGACGCGTGGCTTGGGTGACGCCTGATCGTGTTCGGCTGCGGGACCACTGGGGGTGGGCATGATCTGACAGATGCGTGCGACCGTGGCGTCGACCCACTCGCGCATCTCGTGTGCCGGGATGGGCTGTCCTGTGTAGCTCGAGGTCCAGCCGGTGAGGTCGAAGGCGAGATCGTCGGCATTCCGCTGGCCGTACGACGACTCGTACAGGGTGCGCCACTGGCTGATGCGGTCGTGGCGCCAGCGGGCCAGGTCTTGCTGCACTGCAGCGCTCTCGCGGTCGGGCTCGAGCCATGCCACCAGCTGTTCGTTGCGTATGCCCACGGTGGCGGCTCGCACCGCTTCGTGTCGGCTCAAGGTGGCTTCGATCTCACCCGGCTCGATGCGGAACCCACGGAGCTTGATCTGGTGGTCGATGCGCCCGATGAACTGAAGATCGCCGTGGCTGTTCCAGCGGACGAGGTCGCCGGTGCGGTACATGCGCGCGCCCGGCATCTCGCTGAAGGGGTCAGCGACGAATCGGTCGGCGGTGAGGCCGGGGCGATCGAGGTAGCCGCGGGCTATCTGCGCGCCGCCGATGTAGAGCTCACCAGGCATGCCGAGGGGGACGAGATTGTGATGGGTGTCGAGCACGTAGAGGCTCGTGCCTGGAACGGGGCGTCCGATGGTCCTGGAGCTGGTATCCGATGAGGTCGAGGTGACTGGGGGTGAGCTTGATGATGCCGCACGGTTGCGCTTGCGTCAGATGCGCGCCGAGGGATTCGAGGGAAGGGTCGTTCGGGAGAATCTGGACGGACTCTCCTCTCAACAGGGGTAGGTAGAGGCTCGTCATGGTGAGGTCAAAGGAGGGAGACGTGTGCATCACAGCCCCCGCGCCACCAGATGGGTAGGTGCGCAAGGCCCAGCGCACATAGGTGGTAAGGCCCCCGTGCGACACGGCAACGCCCTTGGGTCGCCCGGTCGAGCCCGAGGTGTAGATCACGTAGGCCAGGCTCTGGTCTGTGAGAGGTGTCGCAAGGGGTGCTGTCGTGCTGTGCTGCGATGTTGCCTGCAGGAAGAGGTCGTCGAGTGCAAGGATGGGGAGCGCTTGACATTGGCTGCCCGCAACGGCCTGCTGCACGTGCTGCTGGTGTTCGTGCTGCGTGAGGACGACCTTCGCGCGGCAGTCGCTCAGCGCGTATGCGATGCGATCCGTCGGCCAGGCCGGATCGAGGGGCACGTACGCGCCGCCGCCCTTGAGTGTGGCGAGGATGGCGACGATGAGGTCAAAGCCGCGGTCCATGACGATGGCTACGCGGTCGTCGGGTCCGATCCCAAGGGCGACGACATGTCGTGCCAGCGAATCTGCGCGCGCGTTGAGCGCTCCGTAGCTGAGGGTGCGGTCTTCGAACAGGAGTGCGACTGCGTGGGGGTGTAGCGCGGCCTGTTCTTCGATCGCTTCCACAACGTGCGATAGGGTGGCCTCGTTGTTGGTCTGCCGGTTGTTCCCCAACTGGTGCAGGGCGGCGATGTCGGCATCGGTGGTAAGGCGCAGCCTGGCGATCGGGAGCGTTGCGTTCTCGACGATCTGCTC
>RGZZ01000570.1 GCA_010028905.1 Pseudomonadota bacterium
CTGAGCGACGCCAACGCCGCGCCCATCGTGATGGGGCAGAACGGCCCTGCCAAAATGCTGCAGGGCGAGGTGCACCTCACCCAGGGCGTGGCCGGCGCCTTCGTCACCGTGTACGAGAGCGACGGCACCATCGCGGGCACCGCGACCACCGACGCCAACGGAACCTTCACCGTATTCGAGCCCCTGTTCGGTGCCTCGGCCGTCCCCGCAGCCAAGACGGCGGCGGCGAAGGCCACAGCCGGCCTCGCACCAGGTGAGCGACGCTACGTGGCCGTGGTTCCCTCGGATGCCCCCGAAGGCGCGGGCACGGTGCTCACGGCCGACACCCCGGCCCCCTTCGCCCATATTTCCCCCCTCGAGACCGAGATGAGCCTGCTCCGCGAGGCCGAACCAGGCCTGTCGCTGACGGGTGCCGCACAGGCCGTGAAGGCGGCCAACGACATTCCCGTCGACTACGATGTCGACGACGCGGGAGGCGACGTGAGTCCCCTCTCTGATGGCCAGCTCGAAGCCGACGCCCAGGCCTACAACACCCAGAACGGGCACGCGGGCAGCCCAAGCCTCAACGACTTCCTGGCCTCCGAAGCCGGACGGGCGCGGGCGTACGTGGCGGCGGCGCGCAACAAGACCGCCGCCCCCGCTGCCCAGGCGCACCGCAAGCAGACGAAGACGGCCGCCGCAGCCACCGGTGCAGATCCCAACCGGGTGAACGGGGTCAACGCTGACAACACCGACCCCAAGGGCTCACTCGACCCGGATCGTCAGCAGGCGCTCGACAGCTGGGGAGCCGGCTCCTTCACGCCAACGCCGTCGTTCACCGCTGAGCAGTTACAGGAAGGAACGTACTCGCTGTTTGGTACCATCTCGGGTATCTTCAGCACCGCAGTCGACGGTTTTACCACCATCACCGGGCTACTGGCCACGATCGACGCCGCCAATGGAAACACGGTGGAGAAGTCGACAAAAGTGCTCTCCTACATCGCGGGTGGGCTTGTCATTGCCAGCGTCATCAGCCAGGTCGTCCTCAACATCCTGCAGGCCAACGCCGACGACCCCTACCTCAAGGGGCTGCAGCAGCTGAGCCAGCAGATCGAGCAGGGGTTCAACCAGCTGAGCCAGCAGATCCGCCAGTCCACTGCGTTCCTCCGGTGGAGCAACAGCCAGCAGACCCTGCAGCAGAGCACGTCCCAGATGCAAGGAAGGCTGAGCACGCTCGCGACCGTTTCGGCGCCGCAGGCCGCTGGGCTGCAGCCCTACGACACGGTCCAGCAGAATGTGCAGAGCAGCACCTCCAACACGCAAGGCGCCACGCTCGAGTCAACCTTCATCAACCAGAGTCTCGGCCTGAACGGTGCGAACGCGGTCACCGACGGCATTGCGGCCTACACGAGCCAGAGCACCTACCAGCCGTCTGCGAGCACCGGCGCAAAAGCCAATGCAAAGGCTGCCGACGGTCTGGGCTACAACCTGCGCGACAACGCCACGACGCTGACGCTCCGCGGACTCGAGATGCAGTACGCCAACGCCATCGGCTTTGCTGCCCGCGTCGATGCCTACGAGTCAAAAGCCGCCTACGCCACATTTGGCACCGGGTTCTCACGCATCAAAGCGCTGTCAGACCGTGTCGCGAGTGGAAGCGAAGCCGTCGCCTCGCTGCGCCGGCGTGGCCTGCAGCAGGCGCCCCCACGCTTCTCCAGCGATAAGATACGGGTTGACGCCTCGCGGGGCATCGCCTGGTATTCAACTTATGTACAGCCTATCACGTTCGGCCCGCTGCACTATACAAAAAGTGAAAGAACTGATTATGGCCAGACAACCTACACATACACCATTGCCGGCAACGTATTCAGTAGAGATTTCGTCCGTCTCGACACAATGATGTACCGCAACTGGCGCCTCCCTAAGCTTTCTGAGCTCCAAGCCCTTCCCGGGTGGGGTACCCCTGAATGCCTGAATAAAGTGAAGAGCGAGATGGGCATCGACCTAAATGGTCGCCACTATGTTGCAGCCTTCGACCCAACCGCCCCAGACCCCATCTCCGACCATCTGCCTTATGGAAGCTCCTCAAGCTACGTTAAGGTGACTCGACAGGTACGCTTCTACGACGTCACCACTGGAGGGGAAGTGAAGCCCGGTCCAAGCATTGCAGGCCGCTTCTGGGACGGTACCATCATCAACTGCATTGCCGTACTCGACCTGAATAATCTGTCCACCGCCATCGAACGCCCGGACGAGATAGGCTCACGCAAGCCTGCCATCGACGATGCCAGGTTTGCAGGCCCGCTCGATGCGCGCGTGTATAGCCTCGACAGCGCCGCATTGAACAGTCAAAACCGTGCCATCGAGTCGAGCGTGTTGCGCGCGGCAGGCATTCCACCGAGCTACATTAAAGTCGTCGACCACGTCATCGACAACCCCTGGTACAGCGCGAATCCCATCCTGCCGCAGCAGCAGGCGCGCAAGATCCATGCCCTGAGCGCTGTGGGCGTCTGGGCGCAGAATAATTCGGACGTAATCGTAGACGACCTCTCCGGGGTGGTTGAGTGGCAGGTCGACGATGCGAGCGTGGCCCGGGTCACCAACACGTTCAGCGAGTGGCCATCGGTGAGCGAGCGCGCCAAGGCGGCGGGGCTGTTCGTCTCGCCCTGGTTCTCGACCCTGGTCTTCTCGAAGGCGGGAACGGTGAAGGTCACGGCAAACTGGATGCAGGGCATCACCTCAACCACCGCCAGCAACACCACCACCATCCCGGCGGAAAACTCAGCCGACCTGGCCATCCCCCCTGTGCTGTCGGCATTGAACGTGTACCCGACCGGGATGGTCATCACAAACGCCGCGCAGCTGCAGGGCAAGGTGATGTCGGCCTACGGCGAGATGAGCGACAACACCGCCGCCGACTACAACACCAAGGTGCAGTGGTCGCTGCTCGAGGTGC
>RGZZ01000571.1 GCA_010028905.1 Pseudomonadota bacterium
GTAGAAGCCCATTTGGGCTTATACCCGTGAGTAGAAGCCCATTTGGGCTTATACCCGTGAGTAGAAGCCCATTTGGGCTTATACCCGTGAGTAGAAGCCCATTTGGGCTTATACCCGTCTGTAGAAGCCCATTTGGGCTTATACTCAAAAACCCGTGCCTGGCGACTGCGACCACCCCAGGTGTCAGATGACACACCCTGGCACGCGCGAAAGAGGCATCCCCATCTCGGTGGCGTACCTCCCCCCCATGTCATTTCCGGGTCCAGACTGCCTGGGACGCGGCATCGTGCTGACGCCCGAGGCGCCCCTCCCCCCTGCGTTCGTCGGCTGCGAGGTCGTGACCGTTGACCCGCGCACGCTTGAGCGTCCGGCAACCGCCCTGGCCGCGCTGCACCGCGCCTGGAGCCAGCGGCGTCGGGTCGTCGTGCGGCTCTCGGTGAAGCCTGAGATGGTACGAGAACCGGAGACCGGAGCTCGCGCGAGAGCGGCTCGCCTTCCTCATCTGGGCCAACTGCTACGACGCCACCGAAGGCTCGCCCACGTGGCGCCTCGCCCAGCATGCGTGCGCGCGGCTGGGTGCCTCCCCCTCCGAACAGGCGGACGTCCAGCTCCCAGACGGGCAGCACGTTTGGATCGACGGCGGTCCACGGGGAGGGCTGCCCATCGCCGTGGTCCACGGCGAATCGCTGGCGCTCTCGCGTCTCACCCTCACCCACCCGTCTGACGAGACCGCCCCCGACACCGCCCTCGCCGATGATCAGCGCCGAGCCGTGCTCCACCCATCGGGAGCGGCCCGCGTGATCGCCCCCGCGGGCTCGGGAAAGACACGGGTGATGGCCGCGCGCCTGCATCACCTGCTTGTCGACCGAGGATACGAAGCCGACTGCGTCACCGCCGTCGCCTACAACAAGCGCGCGGCCAGCGAGCTCGAGGCGCGGGTGAACGGTCTCGGCGCCCGCGTCAAGACCCTGCACGCCCTCGGCTGGGAGGTCTTGCGATCGCGAGGCGATCTGAAGCTGCTCAACGAGCGCGATGTGCGTCAGCGCATCATGCGTCTCGCGCGAATCGAGCCGCAGAAAGGTCGTGACCCGCTGGCGGCCTGGGTGGAAGCCCTGGCTGAGGTGCGTCTGGGCCTGCGGGCACCCGCTGACGTGGAGCGCGACCGAGGCGAGGCGCTCGTGGGTTTCTCCGATTTCTTCACGCGCTACCGAGAGGCCCTGAAACGCGAGGGGGCCTGCGATCACGATGAGCAGATCTACGGCGCCATCGAGGTGCTGCTGACCCATCCGGAGACACGCCGGCGCTTGCAGCGCCAGTGCAGGCACCTGCTGGTCGACGAGTTCCAGGACCTCACCCCCGCCTACATGCTGCTCATCCGCCTCGCCGCATCGCCAGGCTACCAGGTGTTTGGGGTGGGCGACGACGATCAGGTCATCTACGGGTATCTCGGCGCCACGCCAGATTTCCTGATCCGCTACGACCGCTACTTCCCGGGAGCCGCGTCACACGCACTCGAATCGAACTACCGCTGTCACACCGAGATCGTCGACGCCGCCCGCCGCCTGCTCGCCAGGAACCGGAAGCGGGTTGCGAAGCAGATCACAGGGGCCGCTCCCACAAGCGATGGTGGGCTCTCGGTGGTGAGCGTCGATGGCGCCGACATGGCCAATCGCATGACCGAAACGGTGAAGATGCTCCTCGCGCACGGGCATCGGCACCAGAACATCGCCGTGCTGTCACGCGTCAACGACAGCCTCATGCCCGTGCAGATGGGGCTTCGCGCCGCTGGCGTGCCCTGTGACACCGTGGTCGATGGCGGACTGCTCGAGCGCAGCGGCGTGCGCGCCGCCTTGGCGTGGCTCTCGCTGGCCAGCGGTCCCGAGCGCATGTCGGGCGAGCTTCTCGGCGAGGCCATGTCACGACCCGCGCGCAAGATGTATCGCGCCACCATCGAGCGCGTCTCTCACACCGACACGCTCACCGAGCAGCAGCTGAAGGTGCTCGCGAAATCGCTGCGCGACTGGGAGGGCGACGAGGTGATGCAGTTCGTGTTCGACCTGCAGAGCCTGCGCAGGCTGGCGGCGCAGGGCGCCACCACGCTCGCGCTGCTGCAGCGGCTGCGCGGCTCGATGGGGCTCGGCAGAGATCTCGACACGCTTGACCACTCACGCTCCGATGCCTCGGGCAGCAACCACGTCGACCAGCTCATCGCTCTCGAGCAGGTGGCCGCGCTGCACCCGTCCCCCGCAACGTTCGAGGAATGGGTGCGCGAGCAGCTGCGCACCCCGCCAGACCGCGGCGGGGTGACCCTCTCGACGGTTCATCGGGTGAAGGGCATGGAGTGGGACGTGGTGCTGATCTACCACGCCACCGAAGGATTGATGCCGCATCGGCTCTGCAGTGATGTGGAAGAGGAGCGGAGGGTCTTCCACGTCGCGCTCACCCGAGGCCGACGAATGGTGTACGTCTTCACGGAGCGAGGACGCCCATCGCCATTCGTGGCAGAGGCAAATGGTGAGCCTGTGACACGCGGGCCAGGCACGAGCGCCCGAAAAGAAGAAACGCCCACCCCGAGTTCACGGGGAAGGCGCAACGAGCCACGAGGCCCCTCAAGAGGCCGACGCAGGCACTAGAGCGGCGCCTCCTCGAAGTGGAGCGGCATCGGATGGTTCTTGGTATCGTGGATCTCGAGCGGCTCGCTCAGCATGGGGGCAGCGTCGAGCTCCTTGTGAGCCGGCTCGGGGATGTTGTGCACCCGCGCGAGCGAGGCGGCAGGCGTCGTGCCCTTGATCTGGTTGGTAACCATCTCCCCGGAGACCTTCTTGATGTCGTCGGGCACGTCGCCCAGCAGCTGCTCGATGAGGCGCTGCTCGCGCGACTGGCGCGAACCGTCGGCGCTGCCCACGTTGCGGACCGAGGGG
>RGZZ01000572.1 GCA_010028905.1 Pseudomonadota bacterium
CGTGCCGCCGCCCCTGCGCGACAACCTCTCTCCTCAGAAGCACTTCCGCCGCCCCCGCCTGGGCGTGAGCGTCATCGGCTCTGGTCACGGCTTCGACCCTGGCAACCGCACCAGCGGCTTCCTCATGTGGATCGACGGTCGCGGCGTTCTGGTCGATCCGCCGGTCGACGCCCTCGACTGGCTCGCCAGCTACGACCTGAGCGGTCGCGACATCGACAGCCTCATCCTCACGCACTGCCACGCCGACCACGACGCGGGCGCCCTCCAGAAGATACTGCACGAGGAGCGCATCACCATCTACACCACCGCCACGGTGATGTCGAGCTTCGTCGCCAAGTACGCACGGCTGACCGGCCTCGAGCCGGGAGCCTTCCGCAGGCTGTTCGACTTCGTGCCCGTGCGCCACGGCGAGCCCATCACGATGCACGGCGCCGAGGTGACGTTCCGCTACTCGTTGCACACGGTCCCCTGCGTGGGACTCGAGGTGCTGTTCGGAGGGAAGGGCCTCGTCTACCCGTCAGACACGCTGAACGACGTGCAGACCTTTCTGCGGCTGCGCGACGAGGGCATCATGTCGCAGAACCGCGCCCGCGAGCTCGCGGCCTTCCCCTGGCATCACGAGCTGATCCTCCACGAGGCCGGCGTCCCGCCCATCCACACCCCGGTGAATGCGCTGGCCCAGCTCGACGAGGCCGTGAAGAAACGGCTCTATCTCGTGCACGTGAGCGCGCGCAGCCTCCCCCCCGACGCGGGTCTTCACGTGGCCCCGACCGGCCTCGAGAGCACCATCGATCTGCACGCCACGGGCAGCGACGGGACCCACGTTCTCGAAGCGCTCGACGTGATGGCGCGGGTCGACATCCTGCGCAGGCTCCCTGCCAGCCGCGCCGCCGAGTTCGTGCGCTACGTGCAGCGGGTGAGCTTCCGCGAAGGCCAGCGCATTCTGACCCGGGGAGAGGCCGGTGACGCGCTGTACTTCATCGTGAACGGAACGGTCGCCGTTGTGCTCGAGAACCACGAGGAACGGACCTACGGCGCCTACGACTACCTGGGGGAGACGGCTCTCGTCGAAGAGGCCCCGCGCAGCGCTGACGCCTACGCAAAGACCGATGTCAGCGCCCTGCGCGTCTCGGCCGCCGACTTCCGACGGCTGCTCCGCGGAACGCGCATCGCGACCCGCCTGCGCCACCTGGCGCGCATGCGCGAGCTGCCGTCGTGGCAGGTCCTGCAATCGTCGAGCGCGCTCAGCGACCTCACCTCGAACCAGAAGACCCAGCTGCAGGCCCTGATGACAACGGCGACCTTCGAAGCCGGCGCTCCCCTGAGCGACGCGGCGCTGCTCGTGGCCTCCGGCGAGGTCGAGGTCGTGCGAGACGAACAGGTCGTGGCCCTGCTGCGGCGAGGCGATCTGGCGTTCGACGTGAAGGCGTACGGCACGCTGCCAGAAGGCGCGCTGTCGTTTCGCTGCCGCACGCCGGTGAGCGGATTCCTCCTCTCCGACGAGGGCTTCGCGGAATTCCTGCACCGAAACCCCGGCGCGGCCATGCGCCTGGCCCACGCACTGGGCGAGCGGCTGCAGGCTGGGTGCTGAAGCGGAGGCGGAGGCGAAGCGGAGGCGGAGCGGAGGCGGAGCGGAGGCCGCTCTTCTGTTCGGATTCATCTTCACCTAACAGAAGAAATTAAAACCGCGAAACAAAGGCGATTCCCGTTGTTCGGCCGGTCTCGCACTCGAACATCTCGCGTCAGCGCAACCTCGAGGCCACGACTCGCTCGAGGAGTCGCTCGGCAAAGTCGCCACGATCGAGCTCTGGGAGCGGAACGCGAAGCACCGGCAGCCCTGTCACCACGTCTCGCTCGGCGTCCTTGAAGCGTCGTCCTTCGTGACCTGGCCCGTCGATCTCGAGATCGATGTAGGCGTTCGACACGCCGTCACTCAGGCACACGAGAAAGTCGAGGGTGGGATACTGCCCCGTGAGACCGCAGATGGTCACCTGGGGATAGACCAATATGGTGAAGCCATTGAATTCGAGCACCAGGGCAATCCAGCGCCGACCGGGTTCCTGTACCACAGGCCGGGGAAACCGTACGAACTGGGGTTCGATGTCCTCGAGATCGACCGCGCGCTCGAACAGGTGGAGTGACGTCACCTGCTCGGCACCGTTCTGTCCGTGCAGGTAGAGCTTCGCCGCACTCCAGAACGGAGCGGGACGGCGCTGGGCGCGAAGCTGCTCGACGAGCGATTTTCCCAGTCGATAGAATCCCGCCTCGCGGCACATCACCGCCAGCGTGCTCTCCGGAAGTCTCGGAGGCACCCACGAGAACAGCCGACGCAGCAGCGTGCCGCGCGTGCGCAGCTTCCGCTGTGAGCGAGGACTGGGGCGCCACAGCCCTGCCGTGAGGGACGCAACGGTCATCTGATAGGCCCGCGCAAGGGCCTCGAGCGCCTTGCTCGAGGCCTGATCGCTTCCGCGCTCGATGGCGCACAGGTGCGAGGGGGAGAGGCCCGTTCGCTCCGCCAGCTGACGAAGCGTGAGGGAACAGGACGTGCGGAGCTGCCGCAGCCGCTGACCGAACGCGGACATGGGGATTTCCTCCAGTGAGTTCGCTGTGGAGCGCAGTGGCGGTAGGCACGTTTGGCCGCAATCATGATTGGCGGAAGGGGCAGTAGCGGAAGGCGCAGTGGCCACTGTAGCGGATTGATGTGAACAATCTGTTGCAAAAGGATTGCGGGAAACGAACAATGGTGTTGCTTTGTATCGATGTTCGGGTGCAGCTCTAACCGAACACCCTCAACTCACCACAAACGCGACGTTTCTTGAATCACCGTTCGGCAAAATGCATTCCGAACAAAGGTCACAGCCCACACCGCAGCCCCACTCCCAAACCTGTCTCTTATACACATCTGACGCTG
>RGZZ01000573.1 GCA_010028905.1 Pseudomonadota bacterium
TCGCCGAAATCGTCCTTTGGCGGGGTCGGCTCCGGGCCCGACCGTGAGATCGCCGTTGACCACCGTGCCCCCCTTCAGCGCGATGGCGCCCGCCGTGATTGCATTTGTGCCCACGTCTGCCGCTCCCGGGATAACCGCGGCGGTGCTGTAGGGCCCCAGCGTCGCGTCGAAGGCGTCGATGAGACTGGCACCGGACGAGGTCACGCCATTTGTTCCGAACACCGCATAGCGAAAGAGGCTGCTGCCCTGACGCGTGGCGAGCGCGGTCGCGATGCGCTGCACACCGCGCGCAGCCGTTCCCGTGGCGCGCAGGTACACCGCCCCCGCCGGGACGGCCGTGCCGTCTGGCGCCGCAACGCCGGCGCTGCCGGCGCTGTTGTTCGTGACCTCGAGCGTGTAGGTCAGATCGGGGAACGTGGGCAGCGTGCGCAGCGACGGGGTGAATCCCGACCAGGCATCATTTGCGCGCAGGGCGAGCACAGCGTCGGCCAGCCCCGCTTCCGCGGCGTGCGTGGCGCGCCTGGCCTGCAAGCGCATCAAGATGGCTTCCAGCGCGCTCGACGCGGTGCTGCTCACCGTGAGGGTGGCGAGCGCGAGAAGCGCGATTGCGGCCAGGGTGAGCACAAGCGCGAAGCCCCGAGAGGGGTGCTGCCTCGTGATTCTGCGCGCGTCTGTCGCTGATGTGACATTGATGGATTGAATCATGTCCGCTCTCTCTGTTGCGATTCCAGCACCGATCAGTTGCGAAGGCAGACCTGGGTGGCTACGGTCATGCTGTGTCCTCCGCTGCTCCCCATGGTGAGGGTCAGCTGCAGCGGATTCAGCCCGCTGACCCCAAAGCCGAGCGCCCGCCCGCCAAAGACGCGCCGAGGCAAGGGCTGTCCCTTGAACCAGGCGCACGTCATGCTCGCCGGCACCGCTGGCGGATCATTCACCGATACGGTGAGAGGCGTCCACTTGCGCACCAGCACAGGCACGTCACCCACGGTGTCGAGGTAGTAGCAGACATACCCGCGCCAGAGCAGCGCGCCACCACTGTCGTAGCTGAACCGTCCCAGACCGTCTCGGGGAGAGGCAAACACCACCCCCGATGGGCTCGACGACGCGGCGACACAGGCCGGATCGGCTTCCGAGAGCTCATCTGAGAGGGGCGAAAGCGCATTGGCAATGGCCCGCTGCACGTCAGCCTGCCCCAGCTGGCTGCTCTGATAGGCAAGCCCCGCCGACAGCATCCCGGAGGCGGCGAAGGTGACGAGCAGCATGATGCCCGCCGCCACGACCACCTCTACCAGGCCCATGCCGCGAATGCGATCAGGGCGACGGCGCCAGCAGTGTCTCGAGCGTGACGACACGGCTCATCCCTCCTTCGTTCCAGGTCACCTGAACCACCACGTCCTTGAGCTGCGACGTCAGAGTGGTCACCGACGTGCGCGATTCGAGCACGGTGCTCACACTCACACCATTCACCGTTGAGGTGATGGCATCCGAGCCCGAGCGAGCCGCAGCACCCGCATAGCCGGCACCGACGGCGGCTTCAAGCTCGCGCTCGGCGATGGCGGCGGCTGCCACTTGCGCGCGTCCCAGGGCGAGGGCCCGCGCCTGTAGCGGGAAGACCCCGATCAGCCCGATCACCGTGAAGACCAGCAGCCCCGCGGCGACGAGTACCTCGATGAGGGTCACGCCCGCGCGCGACCGACGACAGTGACAGAGCGGCACGGCGACGACCTCCTCATAGACGGGTGTGCACGGTGCATTCCCCGATGCACGACAAAGTACAACATGCCTTGCGCTGCGTTTTTGGCGACGCATCGGGGAACAAGGATCGAGCCATGGAACAGCCACTGCTCCCCCCTGACCCTCCCGTCGACGCGCCTGGCCCGCCTGCGCGCTCGAGCAACGCGCCCGTCGGGCGCATGCCTGACGGCGTGATGCACGATCTCGACAACGTTCTCACAAGACTGTGCCTCAACGTGCACTTCGCGCTGCACGCGGCGCAAGATGCAGCTGCGCTCACCGAAGCCCTCGAGGACATGCGCCAGGCGCTGCGCGACGCGCGTGACCTCACCGCCGGTCTGCGCGCCACGCTTCCCCTCGCGCGCAAGGCGCCCCCCACCGTCTCGCTGCGCGCCCTGATCACCGAGACAACACGCTTCACCCTGCGCGGAACGAGGGTGTCGTGCGACCTCTCCGCGGTCGAGGAGCTGCCCCCCGTCACCCTCGACGACACGGGCACCCGTCGCATCCTGCAGAACCTGCTCATCAACGCCGAGCAGGCCAGCCCGAACGATGCCGCGATACGCCTCACGGGGACCGTCGTCACGCTCGACGAGGTCCGCGCCACCGCCGACGGCTGCACGCTGGAACCGGGGCGCTACGTGCACCTGCGGGTGGAAGATGAGGGATGCGGCATTGCGCCGGACATGCTCGAGCGCGTGTTCGAGCCGGGATTCACCACCCGTGAGACGGGAAGCGGTCTGGGGCTGCCCGTGTGCCGCGCCATCGCGCAGCAGTGCGGCGGCCATCTCGAGGCGGAAGCGCGCACGTCGGGGACAAGCATGCGACTGTGGCTCCCGGTGCGGAGCGCAAAGCCCGCGAGGCTCGCGAACGAGGTGCGCTGAGGCTTCTGGCTGTGGCTACCCGCGCGGGCAGCGGAACGCGCGAGGGACGGCGGAGATCACGCCCACTGATCGAAGCGGCCAGACCGAGGCGGCGGCGCGGCCGCGCTCTCGTAGGCACGCTTCGCGGCGCGCGCCACGATTGGGTCGACGCTCGTCTGGGGCGACGCGGGAGGCGACTGCTGAGACGCAACGGGAGAGAGATTCATCTCTTCCTTGGGGAAGCGCAGCGTGTGTCGTGGAACCTGGTTCTTCACATCGGTCGTGAACGAAGGCCCAGCCTCGGGACGGGGCG
>RGZZ01000574.1 GCA_010028905.1 Pseudomonadota bacterium
GAGGCGGTCTCTGGTCGTCGCCGTGTTTGTGATTCTCGTGGGACTGATCGTGGGGGTGCTGCTTCTTGATTCCGAGAAGCGTCGCACCGAAGCGCAGGCAGAGGTTGCCCGCGCCCGTCTCGCCGATGTGCAGCGACTGGCCGATGTCCGTCGCCTCGATGACCTCGAGGCGCGGTCGCAGACGCTCTGGCCGGCGGCGCCTGCGACCGTTGCGGCTCTTGAGGCCTGGGTGCGTGAGGCGCGAGAGGTGGGCGCGCGTCTGTCGGGGCATCGCGCATGGCTGGTGCGTCTAGAGCACGAGCAGGGCCGTCAGCAAGGGGAGAGATGGACCTTTGATGATGCGCGCGCACAGTGGGAGCATGACGCGCTCGCGCGCATGCTGAGCGCGGGAGATCAGCTCATGCGCACCGAGCTTCCGAGGGTTGAAGAACGTCTCTCGAAGGCCCGTGCTCTCGAGGCCGAGTCGGTACAGGCCCACGCCGACGACTGGAAGCGGGCCGTCGACGCCGTTGCGCGTGACGTTCGCTACGCTGGGCTGCGGCTGCGCCCGCAGCTCGGCCTCGTGCCCCTCGGTCCCGATCCGGTGACCAGGCTCCAGGAGTTTGCGCATCTGTCGAGTGGAGAGGCACCGCGTCGGGAGAAAGACGGTCGCCTCGTGCGCACCGAGGCGAGCGGCGTCGTACTCGTCCTGGTGCCTGGAGGCACCTTTCTCATGGGGGCCAGCCGAACGCCGGGAGGGCCTGGCTTCGACGCCCAGGCCAAGCCGAGCGAGGGTCCGGTGCACCCCGTGAGGCTGGCTCCGTTCATGATCTCGAAGTACGAGATGACCCAGGCGCAGTGGCTGCGTGCGGCCGATCACAACCCGGCCTCGTTTCCCGTCGGTCGCACGGTGGGGGGGCGCGTCATCCGCGGGCTGAACCCGGTGGAGCATGTCTCGTGGGATGAGGCGGTTGAGATGCTGCGACGCCTCGATCTCACGCTTCCAACAGAGGCGCAGTGGGAGTACGCCGCGCGCGGCGGCACATCGACGCCCTGGTCGACGGGCGCGGCGCGAGAGAGCCTGCGCGGGCACGCCAATCTCGCCGACCGATGGTGTCGCGACCACGATGGGCCGGAGAGCTGGCGCTACGAGGCCTGGCTCGACGATGGCCATACCGTGCACGCGCCAACAGGCAGCTTCGCCGCGAACGGCTTCGGCCTGCACGACATGGCGGGCAACGTGTGGGAGTGGGTGCGCGACGGCCTGGCCGACTATCGCACCCCCGTTCGCGGTGATGACGCGGAGCGTCCGGCGCCACGCGACGCCCGGCATGTCTTTCGCGGCGGAGGGTTTCGCTCCACGGCGGGGCACGCCCGCCCGGCGGAGCGCTATGCCCTCTACTTCGGCGACAACGCCGCTTTCGACGTCGGCGTTCGCCCGCTTTGGAAGCTGCGATGAGCGGCGACCTTCATGCCGCGCCATCGGGCTTTTCGTGAGGCGTCTCCACGGCGTCGAACCAGACCTCTGGCTCGCTCGCTGAGGGGGAGGGCGGGGTCCAGCTTCCCTGCCCTCGCATTATCAGGTCGGTACCGTCGACGTGCACATCGCGCAGACGGAAGCGGGCCTGCCCAGGGACGGCGCTGCCCGCATCGACGGTGAACCGCGAACCGTCGCGCGTATAGTCGAGGTTGTTGCGCTCCAGGCGCGAAGCGACCATCATGCACGCGAAGAACATGGCGGGCAGCACACCGAACGCCGTGGCGTGCTCGATCTCGGCGTAGGGCCGCCCGTCCTCGGTGCGGCCGAGGGTCCCGTCGAGGTCGTACGGCACGGTCACTCGGTGATCGATGTGACCGGTCAGCCGGAAGCGGTCGCGTCCGCTGAGGGTCAGCTCCGGATGGCGGCTCGGCATCATCTTCTGGAGCCCTTCGGAGAGCGTCTCCTGCGGAACGCGCAGGCGTACGTCGTCGATCATCACGCGCGCCCCGAGGAGGGTTCGCTGCGCTTCGCTGGCGTCAGTGGCCTCGAACAGGTCGCGCACGACGCCGGGATCGGCCAGTCGCGCATCGAGACGCTCCACGGTCAGCGTGGGGAGCGTCACTCCTCTTGCGCTGAGACGCCCCGTCGCGATGTCGACGGTGAACCTTCCTCTCGGCGCGGTGCTCAGGATGGGGTGGGAGACGATGTTCATCTTCACCTCTCTGCTCATTCGATGTCGCAGATGGACGATTCCCACCCTCTGTGCGACAGCGCGGGGGCGTTCGCCGGAAGGGGCTTCGGGCCGTGTGACGGGGGGGTCACGGCGCGCGCAGCGTCGCACGTCAGGGAGACGGCTTCCGCGCCCAGCTCCCAGGGGGTCGAGACGGGGTGGTCGATCATCTGCTTCATCCCCAGGATGGAGAATCCGTTGATGACGGCCTGGTTGCCCGCTGCGGTGGGTCCACAGATGCCGGCGACCCCGGCCATGATGCCTGTCACGAGGTGCGCGGCGCCGTCGACCACTTCGTGTGGGCGCCAGGCGGTCAGCCCGTCGCGCATGGCCGCCGCTCCCGTGATGGAGGTGAGCATGCTGGTTCCCACACCGACCGCGAGGCCGGCCGGTTGCGGCAGCACACGGGTTCCCACGAGCGCCGCGGCGAGCAGGAGATCGCGCCGGCGACTCGCGGCGCCCCGTTCGAGCTGTCGGTCACGGGCGCGGATGCTCGACGTGCTGAGATCGAGCCCTTCCCCCCCTCGGAGGGGAGGCGAGGTGAGTGGCTTGAGCGAGTGAAAGGCGCGCGCGCCAGACAGTGCGGCAGCCGCGGGGTTCATGATGCGCTCTCCGCGAGGTGCCCTTCCATGCGGTCGATGAGCGCGTCGGCCAGCCCCATGCCGCGCGCGGCCCCAGCACGGGCCCCGCGGAACGCCCCCGCGCCGCTGGCCGCGAGGCC
>RGZZ01000575.1 GCA_010028905.1 Pseudomonadota bacterium
TCGGGCCGTCGATGCCCAGCGCCCCCGCCACCATGCCGTCGACCGCCAGGGCCGCTCCACCTGACGCGCGGTGAATGGGGCAAGCGGGGCCGAACCTCCCGTTCGGCTGCTCGGAAACCCGGCTGCCATGGGCCGTCGCCTCCCCCGCGGGCGCGGCCCGCCCCGCGCCCAGGGCCTCCTGCGCGCGTTCGAGGCTGCGATCGTGTCGGGGGAGCGGAGCGTTGTCGGTGCGGCCGAAGGCGAGCAGATGGCCCGCCGCGTCGACCACCGACACTGCAACCTCGAGCCCCCGCGCCCGCGCGGCGCGCACGGCCTCCGCCACCATGCGGGCGGCCGTGTCGTAGCGCAGCACCGGCCGGTGCGCGAAATCGGTCATGGCGCAACCCTCCTTCGATCATCGACGACCCTCTACATGCCCTGCCCATACCCATCTGCGGCCCCGTCAACCCTCTGGAGACCTCGGCGGAAGCCACGGCAGGAACGACATGCGGGCGAACGAAGTCTGGCCCACCCGTCTCGAAGTCAGGAGAAAGCCATGTCTGCACGCATCCGCATCGGCGTCATCTTCGGCGGCCGCTCCGGCGAGCACGAGGTCTCGCTGCGCTCCGCCCGCTCCATCATCGACGCCCTCGACCCCGCAAAGTACGACGTGGTGCCCATCGGCATCACCCACGACGGCCGCTGGGTGGCTGTCGACGACGTGAACCTCGCCCTGTCGCAGGGGGTGGAGCAGGCCGCGGGCACCCGCGTGGCCCTGGTGGCCGAGCCCGGACACAACGGCTTCGTCGCTGTGAGCGATGGCGCCAACACGCTCGACACGGGCAAGCGCCTCGACGTCGACGTGGTCTTCCCCGTGCTGCACGGCACCTTCGGAGAAGACGGCACCCTGCAGGGCCTCCTCGAGATGGCGGGCATCGCGTATGTGGGCTCGGGGGTGACGGGCTCGTCAGCGGGTATGGACAAGATCGTCATGAAAGACGTGTTCAAGGCCAACGGCCTGCCTCTCATACCAGACGACTGGTTCTTGCGCACCGAGTGGGAGCGCAACCCCGAGGCGATTGAGCAGCGCCTCGAGCAGCGTCTCGGCTATCCGCAGTTCGTGAAGCCCGCCAACCTCGGCTCGAGCGTGGGCATCTCGAAGGCGCGCAACCGCGCCGAGCTGTCGGCCGCCATCGCCGAGGCCGCCCAGTACGACCGCCGCATCGTCTGCGAGAGCGGCGTGCCGAGCACCCGCGAGCTCGAGTGCGCGGTGCTGGGCAACGACGATCCGAAGGCGTCGGTGGTGGGCGAGATCGTGCCGGGTGCCGAGTTCTACGACTACGCCACCAAGTATCTCACCAACACCTCGTCGCTGCACATCCCCGCCCCCATCGACGAAGGGCTGTCGAACCGCATCCGCGAGATGGCCGTGAAGGCGTTCCGCGCCCTCGACCTGGCAGGCCTCTCGCGCGTCGACTTCTTCCTCGACGGCGAGAGCGGCGCGCTGTATCTCAACGAGGTGAACACCCTGCCGGGCTTCACCTCCATCAGCATGTATCCCAAGCTGTGGGAGGCCACCGGAGTGGGGTATGCTTCTCTGGTCGACCAACTCGTGACCCTTGCCCTCGAGCGCCATTCCGAGAAGCGCCGCTCGCGCTTCACCTTCGGCGCGGCCGCTCCCTCGGCAACGTGATCTGCGCGTCGGCGCTGAGCGGCGCCATCGCGTCTTGAAGAGCCGGCCCCCCCGGCTCGCCAGCACGGCCCGCATCCGCAGGGCCATCATCAGAAGGAGAACGTCATGAGCTTCGCCCCCCGTCCCCTCGAAGGTGTGCTGGTTCTCGACCTGTCACGCATCCTCGCGGGCCCCTTCGCCACCCAGATGATGGCCGACATGGGCGCCACCGTCATCAAGATCGAGGAGCCTCGCGCGGGCGACGACACCCGCGGATTCGGGCCGCCCTTCGTCGAGGGCGAGTCGACCTACTTCATGGCCTTCAACCGCAACAAGCGCAGCCTCGCCGTCGATCTGAAGACCGACGAGGGACGGGCCCTGGCGCGCGACCTGGCGCTGAAGGCCGACGTGGTGGTCGAGAACTTCCGCCCCGGCGTGGCCGACAAGCTGGGGCTGGGATACGCGGCGCTGTCAGCGCAGAAGCCCTCGCTCATCTACGTGTCGGTGTCGGGGTTCGGTCAGACCGGTCCCGACCGCGAGCGCCCCGGCTACGACCTCATGGCGCAGGGGATGGGCGGGCTCATGTCGCTCACCGGCCCGGCCGATGGCGCCCCCTACAAGGTGGGCGTGTCGCAGGCCGACATGGTGGCCGGCCTCTACGCGGTGCAGGGCACCCTGCTGGCCCTGCTGTCGCGCGAGCGCACCGGCAAGGGGCAGCACGTCGACGTGTGCCTGCTCGACGGCCAGGTATCGCTGCTCTCGTTCATCGCCACCGCCTTCCTCAATACGGGAAAGACACCATCGCGCCACGGCAACGCCCACGCGTCCATCGCGCCCTACCAGACCTACAAGGCGGCCGACGGCTGGTTCAACGTCACCGTGGGGAACGACCGAATGTTCGAGTCGTTTGCGACGGTGGTGGGCCACCCCGAGCTGGCCACCGATCCGCGATTCGCCGAGAATGCAGCTCGCGTGTTGAACCTTGCGGCCCTCAACGCCATCATCGAGCCCGTGCTCGAGGCCCAGTCGAAGCAGCACTGGCTCGACGCCCTCGACGTCGCCGGGATCCCCGCGGGCCCCATCCTCACCGTCGACCAGGTGTTCGCCCATCCGCAGGTGGCCGCGCGAGAGATGATGACCGAGGTCGAGCACCCCACGGCGGGAACCGTGAAGCTCGTGGGCAATCCGGTGAAGCTCAGCGAGACGCCGGCGCGGGTCGACCTGCCGCCCCCCCTGCTGGGCCAGCACAGCGAAGCCGT
>RGZZ01000576.1 GCA_010028905.1 Pseudomonadota bacterium
GGACGGGTCGTACCATGCGCTCTCTACCAGCTCGCGCAACGTGGCGTCGGCCTTCCACCCGTTCTTCGCGCGGATCCCGGCTGCAATCGCGATCTCGTGGCTGGCCTGGGCATACGCCTCGCCACGGGCCAGCAGCACGGCGAGCTCTTGATGCACCTTCACAAGAAACTTCTCGTCGGCCCCGCACTCGAGGGCGCGGCAGGCGCACGCGATGGCCAGGTCGGGTCGGGCTTCAGAATAGAGCCGCGAGGCTTCGGCCCACACCCAGAACTCGCGCTGCTTCGCCTTCACCACATGGGTGAGGCACGTGGCCGCGTCATCACCTCGATTCACGCGACGATAGAGCGAGGCACCATCCCAGTCGAGCCATAGTGCGTCATCGCCTCGCGCCACCGAGCGGGCCCGCTCGAGCCACGACACCGTGAGCGTGAGGTCGTCGGGCGAAGCATCTCCGTGCTCTTTGGCCCACTTCGCAAGCCCGCGCGCCACGCGCAACCCAATGGGAGAGAACTCTCGCTCGTTGCGCTTCTGGTACTGCCAGTCTTCATCGGCCAGGCCATCGAGGCCCACCCAGCGCACCATCCCCGGGAACGTGGGCAGGTGGGGCGCGATTCGCGCCAGCTCGAGCAGAATGAGGCTCACGGCGCGATCGGGTCGGCGCTTGGGAAGCCGGGCGAAACGGCGAACCTCGTTCACCAGGGCGTCGATGTCAGCGCGAGCGACAGGTTCTGACGACTGAGCCCGCGCGGCGATGCCGCCCGCCATCTGTTTCACCTGGCCGTGGAAGGCCCAGTCAACCTGCGAGCGCACCCGCTTGTCTGAAGCGTGCATTTCGAGCAGGGCGAGCCCACGGTCGATGGCGTCGCTGAAGCGCCCCTCTTTGCGCAACGCCTGTATCTCGAGCCACCCTTCTTCCACAGCCGCTTCTTCACCCATGGTCGCACCTCCGAACCTGCTCGGGTTGTCAGACGATGATGGGGCCATCAGAGAGGTCTTCGGTCACCGTGCCCCACCCCACCACCTCGATGGCCCCCAGGCATCGCTTGCATACGCTGTAGAAGCGAACGCTGTCGATGCTCAGATCGACCAGGCTCTCGAGCTTGCCCTTGAGCTCGATGTAGCGCTTGTCGTCGACGTGGCACTCGAACACGCTCTTCTGCACGCGCTTGCCATAGGCCAGCAGCATCTTGGCCGCCTTCGTGCGCTTGCCATCGTCGACGATGTCGTAGCTGACGAGAACGAACATCAGCGTATGGTGAACGCCTCGTAGGGCGCCTCTCCCTTTAGATGTCTCGCCACCGCGCGCGTCTGCTCGAGCACCACGTCGCGCCAGGTGAGCTGCAGCCCTGTGGCGCGATGCACGATGGTCTGACGCAGCAGGTCTTCGTAGAGCAGAATCCACTTCTTCATGGTGTCACGCCCAAGAAGCACCGCCAGCGGTGGTTTCGGGGCATCGGTCTCGTGATCGGTCTCGACCCCGTACGCGAACTCATCGGGCGTGATCTGGCGTCGGTTCACGGCGCGCAGCACCACGGCGTCGACGAGCAGCGGCCGAAACTCCTCCATGAGGTCGAGCACCATCGCTGGTTTGTTGTTCTCTGGCGCGTGCAGGCTGCCCAGGTAGGGGTCGAGCCCCACGATCTGCACGGCCGCCCTCACCGTTCCGAGCAGCAGGGTGTAGCCGAAGCTCAACATGGCGTTGAGCGCGTCGAGGGGCGGTCGGCGCGTGCGTCCACCAAAGGGGAATCCCTCAACGAGAACGAGATGGTTGAACACGCCGAAGTACGCGGCCGCGCCCGCCCCCTCGAAGCCGCGCACCATGTCGAGGGTGGACGCTTCCTGTACCTTGGCCGATGCGTGGCGCAGGCGGTGCAGCGCCATCTCGACCGCCGTGTTCGGGCGGGCGCGCTGATGGCGCTGCAGCAGCGTGCGGCAGTTCACCAGCTTCCCCTCGACGAACCGCCGCGCCAGATCGATGGCGGTCGACTCGGTGTCGAGCTGGCGGAACTGGTGACGACGCACATCGATGTTGCGGCCCTCGTCCGGAATCGTTCGCCCTCGCAGCTTGCCGCCCATGGTGAGGAAGATGGTCTCGATTCCAGCGTCGAGCAGCCACGTTCGCGCGCCGGAGCTGACCTGGGCGTTGCCGAAGACCACGACCTGGTTCAACTTGTGGCCTGGTACCGCTTGTATGACGTTTCCGCGTTTCATGACCACCAGCTGGTCGCCTTGTCGCGTGAGGTAGGTGCCCTCATCGGTGATGTAGAGAACTGACATCAGACCTCGAGCCGAAATCCGGCGCGACCGTCTTCCTCGATGCGCTCGAGGCGTCCGAAGGGCGTGGTGATCTCGGTGATGCCAGCCTCGTCGAAGTATCGCGCGAGTCGCACGCAGCTGTCTTCGAAGAAGCGGCGCGCGTCGTGCAGCGATTTGCGCGCGCGCAAAAAGTCTTGCACCAGGGCGTCGAGTCGCAGCGCCTGCAGCCGTTGGGTCGACGCGGTTTCTGTGGCGGCCAGGTGCAGCAGTGGATTGGGGTAGAGCCCCGCACCCACCTCGAACTGACAGTTGCAGGCCACGGTCGACGTGACGTTGGGAATGCGTGAGCGTATGCGCGCGCACGACATGGGGTTGCCCTTGAGCCGCGATTTGAGGCGCAGCGACTCGTCGGCCCCCGGACACTTGGCGAGCACGGCGTTCACCGCGCGCGGGCCGTTGTCGAGGTGCCCCACGGTATGAATGAGGGCCATGGCCTCGTCGTTGCTCAGGCGGCGTTCGGCGTCGGCCTTTCGGGCGAGCTCGCGCAGCACGGCGCAGTGGGTGAGCACGGTGACGAAGTCGAGATCGTGCTCGGGAATGTATTCGTCTACCCGCGCCACGGCGTGCGACGAAGTCTGCATGCCCGAGGCGGGT
>RGZZ01000577.1 GCA_010028905.1 Pseudomonadota bacterium
GTGATGGCGTGCTCGAGATGGACGAACATTCTGTTCAGGTACGGCCAGGGCGTGAGCGCATCGGCCTGCAGGCGGGAGACATACGCTTCTTGAGCCTCACGAATGGTGAGTGTGGCCCGTTCGAGGCCGTCGGCCGCAATGGAGACTCCGATGGGGTCATCGCTCTCGACGGCGACGCGCATCGCATCGAGACTGCTGGCCACGAGGGCAAACGCGTCGCGCACCCGCTGCACCGAAGCTTCATCGATCTCCGGGTTGCCGACGGCGTCGCGCTCGAACTGTGCCGCCGCCTCGACAGAGGCGCCGGAGAGCGCGTCGATGCTCGTCAGGAGATCACCCGCGGGTCGCAGACCGCTGGCCACCTCTCTGGCGACGTCGATCACCGCGCGGCTCATGGTCTTCTGCTGCGTCATCTCGGTTCCTCGCTCTCGTTCTGCATGTCTGTCGTGTTCAGCTGCCCGGCAGCGCCTGCTCGAGCATGCGCATCGAGTGCGAGAGCTGGCGCTTCGCCTCTTCGAACTGCTGCGGCCGCTCGCCCGGCTGGTTCAAGAACTCAATGATGGAGATGAGGTCGAGCAGTCGCGTCACCCGTCTCCACTCGGCAGGCAGATCGCCACCGGCCTCGACAAAGCCATCGAGCACACCGCGCTCGAAGGCCGGCGGTGGATTGCCCATGTAGTTGAAGAGATTGGCGATATCCGCCAATGGAGACCCCGCGTAGGCGCACTCCCAGTCGAGCACGCCCGACACCTCCCACGCGCCATCGCGCTCACACACAAGGATGTTCTTGCTGTTGTAATCGGCGTGTACCAGCCGACGCGATTGGGGAAGCGCATCGAGCAGCGGCTTGTTCGTTTCGACCACCGACCAGAGCCTCCGCGCACCTTCCTCGCCCAGGCGCCGCCCGACCCGACCGTGGAACAAGGCGTTCCCAATGATGGTCTGCCAGAGCTCGCCCACGGATGCGAACGCACGCGGCATCTGCAGCGTTTCATCGAACAGCCCCGTGCTCTCGAACTCCGTCTCTCCGATGGCCGCCAGCGCACGCCCAACGGCGAGACCCACGCCTCGCTGGCCCGCCTCTGCCTGGCCGGGCAGAATGCGATGCAGGTGTCGCCCTTCGAGAAACGACATGAAGGCATAGGGGAACGACAGCAGGGCGTGGGACTCGGCGAAGTGCAGAACCCGCGGCACCGGCACCTGCCCACAGACTCGCTGCATCAGCGCGAGCTGGCGCCTCGGACTTCGCTGCCCCATGGTGAAGACGCGCAGCACGAGTGCGTCGACGGGGCCTTCGACGCACACCTTGTAGTTGGTGTTGCAGTAGCCATCGCGCAGCTCTTGGAGAGCGGTCACCCGCGCCTGGGGCAAGACCTCCGCGAGGAGAGCCTGCACGCTTCCGACGTCAAGCGACACCCACGAGGCAGATCGCATGCTGTCCATGATCAGGCCTTAGGCGAATCGATCGACGCCTCCTCCAAAAGGCGCGCACAGATGCGCCACCCCGTCCCCGGTGCAACGCGGTGCACCGTCTGGAGATGTGCGCGCGCCTCGCGAAGAGCGCGAAGCGCGCGCACAGGCGCCCCCTCGAGATCAGAACAGACCACCGCCGCGATTCATGTTGAAGCCAAACGGTCCGCCGAAACCCGCGCCGGGCCCGCCTGCCAGCGCGACAGGCATGCCGCCCCCCATCGGGAAGCCGCCGACCATGGGGAAACCGCCTCCCATCGGGAAGCCGCCGCCTATCGGACCTCCGAAGCCGCCGCCCATGGGACCTCCGAAGCCCCCGCCCATGCCACCTTGTCCGCCCTGCATTCCCATCTGCAGTCCCACAAGCAGCATGGTCAGCATCCCCAGGAGCTGCTTCGGATCCATGCCCTGGTTCTGTCCGTTCTGACCGTTCTGTCCAAAACGGTCACCGTGGCTGCCACCGCACCTTTCGCCACCGAATCGCCCCTCGTGGCTCCCGCCGCACTCCTGCTCCAGCGCGTGGCAGAAGCATCTGCACGGGCATGTCTCCTGCGTCTTCACCGCGGGCTGGGGAGCAATGTTCGCGTTCTTCCGAACTCCACCCATGTTCGTGTCACCCTCACTCTCTATACACTCTCGGTCGTGCCCCTCTCCTCACGTAGTCAAGGCCGCGGTCTAGTAAACACCGATGTTAACTCGTTACAATCTTGTTACAAGCGAGTTAAAAAGTCTCGATCGCAGGGATGTGGGGGGATGCGTGAAAGATGCTCCCATGCCACTGCCAGGGAACACGCTCACCGAAAGCGCCCAGGCGCTTCTCGCCGACCCATATGCGGTGTACCGCGTCCTGCGCACCGAAGATCCGGTGCACTGGAGCGACGCCTGGGATGCCTGGTTCCTCACCCGGTACGACGATGTGGCGGCCGCACTGAAAGACCCTCGCCTGCGTGTCGGACGCGTGAGCGACTTCTCACGGCGCCTGCCCGCGCAGTCGCTGCGAGACATGCGCCCCATCGAGCAGAAGCTGGGCGGATGGCTGCTCTTCCTCGATCCCCCCGAGCACGATCGTCTCCGAGCCCTCGTCAGCCGTGCGTTCACACCACAGACCATCAAGCGCATGGAGCAATCGGTGCGTCATCGCGTCGAACGCCTTCTGTGCGACCTGAAAGGCACCGTCGACCTGCTGGCCGCGCTGGCCTCCCCCCTGCCCGTGATGACGGTGGCCGACATGCTGGGCGGCGATGCGCGCGATCACGATCGCTTCTACGGGTGGTCGCACGACCTGGCCTCGTTTCTCGGTGACGAGACCCTCACCGAGACCTCGGTTCGCGCGGCCGAAGTCGCGGTTGAAGGCATCGAGACCTACTTCCACGCCGTGGTCGAGCGCCGGCGTGCCTCGCCACAAGACGATCTGGTGAGCGGGCTGCTGGCCGTGCGCGA
>RGZZ01000578.1 GCA_010028905.1 Pseudomonadota bacterium
GATGAAGGCCATCACCATGAAGTGAGCGCCGTTCTCCTCGAAGCAGTCCTTCACGTCAACGAGATTGGGATGCTCGATGGCGCCGAGGATGGCGGCCTCTCGCTTGAACTGGGCGATGAGCTCGGCGCGAATCGCGGGGTCGAGCTCTGGGATGATGATCTCCTTCAGCGCCACCCGCCGGTTTCCGAGCGCGGTCTGGTGGGCCAGGTAGACGATGCCCATGCCGCCCTTCCCCAGGACGCGATCGATGGCGTAGCCGCGATGCAGCGTCGTGCCGGGCTCAAGCATGGGCGGCCTCCAGCAGGCACGCGTGGCGGTCGAGAACGGTCAGCACGTCTTCACGGCGCTCCGCGGGAAGTCCCAGGATTGCGCGCTGTGCTCCCGCCTTCCGCCACGCGGCCAGCGCGGCTTCGGTGGGGGGCACTCCGTACACCGTCACCGTCAGGGTGGACGGATCACGTCCCTTCTCTTCAGCCAGGCGTCGCAGTTCCTTGAGGGCGCTCGCGGGGTCGTCGATCATGCGCGCAATGGGAAACCAGCCATCGCAGTAGTCGACCACGCGCGCGAGCGCCTTCGGGCCGTGGCCCCCGAGCAGGATCGGAGGGTGGGGCGCCTGGAGCGGCTTGGGGAACGACAGCATCGGACCGAAGCGGGTGAACTCGCCTTCGAACTGCGCCTCTTCCTTTGACCAGATCTCCTTCATCACGTCCACGTGCTCACGGAGGCGACGCCATCGCGTGGCGTAGTCGCAGTGGTGGTTGGCCATCTCCTCGCGGTTCCAGCCCCCGCCGACGCCGAGCTCGAAACGCCCTTGCGAGAGCGTGTCGAGGCTGGCCACCGCCTTCGCCGTGGTGATGGGGTCGCGCTGGATGAGCAGGCAGACCCCGGTTCCCAGGCGCAGGCGCGTGGTGGCCACCGCCGCCGCGGTCAGCGCCACGAACGGATCGTAGGTTCGCCAGTAGCGCTCTGGCAGCGGGTTTCCGCTTGTGTCACGCCGATCTGCGGGGATGTGGGTGTGCTCGGGGACCCAGAGCGATTCGAAGCCGCGGGCCTCGACCTCTCGCGCGAGATCGTCCGGGCGCATGGTTGTATCGGTGATCGAGACGCTGATTCCGATCTTCAAGTGCGTTCCCCTGATCGGTGAAGGTTTCTGCTGCTGCGGTTCCGGCGAGAGAGGGGACGGCCTACTCTTCCGGCGTGGGGGTCACGGCCGCCGTGTCTTCCTCGCCCGTGCGGATGCGGTAGATCTTCTCGACGGGCAGCACGAAGATCTTGCCATCGCCCACCTCGCCGGTTCGCGCCGCCGACATGATGGCCTGCACTGTAGGTTCGACGAAGGGCTCGGAGACCCCGATCTCGATGCGCACCTTCTCGGAGAGCTCCATGCGAACCGTGGTGCCGCGGTAGGTCTCGACCTCGATGCGCTCGCCGCCGTGGCCGTGCACGTCGGAGACGGTGAGCCCGGTCACCTCGGCCTTGAACAATGCTTCCAGCGTGTCGCTCAGGCGCTCAGAGCGGATGATGGCTACGATGAGCTTCACGTCAGGCCTCCTTCACAGCCGGGATGAGAATCGCGCCCTCGCCGCGACTGTAGGCCTCCTCGCCGTGTTGCGAGACGTCGAGTCCGACGCGCTCGTCACGCGCCTCGACGCGCAGGGGAACGACGGCATCGACGATTTTCAAGAGGGCACAGGTCACGATGGCGCTGTAGGCGGCGGTGACCACCACGCCCATGGCCTGAATGCCGAGCTGCGCTGGGTTGCCGTGGATCAGTCCGTCGACGGGGGCTCCCCACGTTCTCGATGCAAAGATACCAGTGAGCAGGGCCCCCACGATGCCGCCTATGCCGTGGGCCGAGAATACGTCGAGCGAGTCGTCGATGCTCGAGGCCGCGCGCCAGAGAATGGCGTAGTACGAGGGGAAGGTGCAGAGCAGTCCGATGATGACGGCCTCGACAGGCGAGACGAGGCCCGCCGCGGGGGTGATGCCCACCAGTCCCACGACCACGCCGGTGGCGATGCCTACGGCGGTTACGCGCCGGGTGCGAAGGATGTCGAGGGTCATCCACACCACGAGGGTCGCCGCGGGGGCCAGCATCGTGTTCACAAAGGCCAGGGTCGCCGATCGGTCGGCTTTGAGGGCGCTGCCCGCGTTGAAGCCGAACCAGCCAAACCAGAGCAGTCCCGCGCCGAGCAGCACGAACGGCACGTTGTGCGGGAGCAGGGCGCGTCTGCCGAAGTCCTTGCGGGGGCCGAGCACGACCGCCGTCACCAGGGCGGCGATGCCTGCGTTCACATGAACCACCGTGCCGCCCGCGAAGTCGAGTGCGCCCCGCGCCCCCAGCCAGCCGTCTGGACCCCAGACCCAGTGCGCGACGGGCGCGTACACAGCCAGGCTCCACAGCGTGATGAAGGCGAGATAGGCGCCGAAGCGCATGCGCTCGACCACGGCCCCGGAGATGAGGGCTGCGGTGATGATGGCGAAGGTGCCCTGGTAGGCCATGAAGAGCAGGGTCGGGATGGTATCGTGCAGATCGTCGAGCTTCATGCCCGTCAGCATGGCGTTCTGCAGCCCACCCACGAAGGATGTGCCAGGGCTGAAGCTGAGCGAGTACCCTGCAAGCACCCATGCGAGCCCGACAAAGCCGAACGATGCGAAGCTCATGGCGAGGGTGTTGAGCATGTGTCGCGAGCGAACCAGCCCACCGTAGAAGAAGGCAAGTGCCCCGTTCATGAGCAGAACGAGGGCGGTGGAGATCAACATCCAGGTGACGTCTGCGGCTTGCACTTGAAAATCATTCCGAGCCTGTCGGGCAGAATCCGTTCTGCGCTCAAAGCGAAGCGCGTCGGCCTCGCCAATGACGACCTCAGCCGTTGTGTAGACAGGACATCCCTCGACCAGATGCCCAC
>RGZZ01000579.1 GCA_010028905.1 Pseudomonadota bacterium
CGAGACCGCGCCTGCCGGCGCAGCGTGATCAGCCGACGTGCGTCTTGACGAAAGACCCCATCGCCTGCTCGTTCATGTAGCCCACGTTCTTCGCAACGGGCTGGCCGTCCTTGAAGATGATGATCGTGGGAACGCCCATGATCTGGTACTTGTTGGCGATCTCCGGGCTGTGGTCGGTGTCGAGCTTCATGACCTTCATCTTGCCCGTCATCGACTCAGCGACCTTGTCGATCACGGGGGCCATCATCTTGCACGGCCCGCACCACTCAGCGTAGAAGTCGACCATCACCGGCACCTTTGCGTCGAGCACCTCGCTCGAGAAGGACTGGGTGTTCACCATCGCAACGTTCGACATGTCAGAAACCTCCGTAATGGGTACGCCCCACGGTGGGAAGCGCTTGCCTGCCTGCGCGGCTTGCCGGGCCCATCGAGACCGTGCGCGCGCAGCGGGAGGCGCCTATTCTTCGAGCCATCGCGGCTCTCCTTTTGGCGGGCTTGGAAGCCCTTGCCAAACCGCACACCGCGCAGCCCTGCACCTCGCCCCGCCGCCGACCCGATGGCTCAGTGCTGGAGCATCATCAGCACCTTGGCGCCGCCCACAAGGTCCTTCACGTCGTTCCAGCTGCGAACCGACGAGATGCGACGCCACACGTAGCTCGGGCGCAGGTAGAAGTCCTTGTAGGCCTTCTTGAGCATCGTCTGCAGCTTCTTCTCGTCCCAGTGCTCGGTGATGATGTGGGGAAAGCTCTCGCGCCCCTTCTTGAGCAGGGTGTAGTCTTGCCAGTAATCGCCGTCGACGTAGCCGCGCTTCATCGCCTCGCGGTAGAGCCCGGTGTGGGGCAGTGGCGTGGTGATGGAGTACGAGGCCCAGTCGAGCGGCAGCTCCTGCGAGAGGCGCACGGTCTCCTTGTAGGTCTCCATGTCCTCGTCGAGGTACCCGATCATGAAGAAGCCGCGGGTCGAGAAGCCCTTCTTCTTCGCCAGGTTCACGGTGTCACGGATCTTCTCGACCGTGATGCCCTTGTTCATGAGCTTGAGGATGCGCGGCGAGCCGGATTCGATGCCGAAGTGGATGCGCTTGCAGCCGGCCTCGCGCAGGGCGTCGAGCATGTCGGCGTCGACGCAATCGACGCGGGTGCGCACATCGAAGCCGAACTTCAGCTTGCGCTCCTTGATGAGCTCACAGATCTTGAGCACGCGCGACTTCTTCACCGTGAAGGTCTCATCGAACATGATGATCTCGCGCGCATTGTACTTCTTGACGTAGATCTCCATCTCTTCGACTACGTTCTCGGGTGATCGGTAGCGAATGGTGTCACCCGCGTACACCTGCGAGCAGTACGCGCACTTGTACGGGCAGCCGCGCGTGGTGATCATGTTGAAGAACGGCTTCTCGATGGTGAGGGCGTGGTACTTGTCCCACGGGGTCAGGTCGACCGCCGGGAACGGGATGTCGTCGAGCTTGCGCGACCACTGCCGCGGTGGGTTGAGGCGCACCTCGCCGTCGACGCGCACGCACGTGCCAAGGATGTCGTCGAGCGAGTCTCCGCCGTCGTAGCGGCGCACGATCTCGAGAATGGTCTCTTCACCGTCGCCCGTCACCGCCATGTCGAGCCAGGGGAACGACAGGCTCTCCTTGGGGTAGATCTGCATCTGGGGACCGCCCCCGATGATGAGCGCGTTCGGGCACGCCTCACGCGCCAGCTTGGCGGCGTGCACCACGTTGGGCCAGCCCACGGTGGTCGACGTGAAGCCGATGATATCCGGCTTGGCGTCTTGCACGGCCTTCTGGAAATCGGCACCGTACAGATCAAAGACGTGGGCGTCGAGAATCTCGACCGGAAACCCGTCTTGCCGCAGAACGGCGGCAATGTACATGATGCCCAGGGCCGGATAGACCTGGAGCGTCTTCTCGGCCTGATCAGGGATCGGCCGGATGTTTGTGTCCTCGTTGTACTTTACGAGAAGTGTCTTCGGCTTCATACCGTCTCCTGTGGGGGGCCGACGCGCCGGTCGGTCAGGAGTGAGTTATAGCATATAGATGGGCTCGGCGGCAAAGGGGGGGTCACCGCCGCGACTTGGAGGTCAGGCCGCCAGCGCGGCCCGGACCACCGTGGTCGCCACGTCAGCCTTCATCTGGTTCCACTGCTCGAAGGCACGCTCCTGGTAGGCAATCCACGGATCTTTCTGCGCGTACGCCTCGAGCCCGATGCCAGACTGCATCAGCTGCATGTTCTCGAGGTGGTTGTACCACGCCTCGTCGAGGGAATCAAGGGCGATGTCGCGCAGCCCCTGTCCCCAGGCCGCATCACCGAAACGGGCCTTCTGATCGCCGAGACGCTTCTCGAGGGCGTCGAGCACCTCTCTGCGCAGCGCGGCCACCTCGACCTTGCCCTCGCCCTGCAGGCTCTTCGGACGCACCTCGTCCGGCATCTGGAAGCGCTCTCGAATCGTCGACCACAGCGTGGCAGCCGCTTCAGCCGACGCGCGCTTGCCGAGGTTCGCCTCGCCGATCATGCGGTCGACCTCGTCGGCCGCCCAGCCCCCGAGCATCGCCGGGACATCGGCACCTCCGACGATGGCCTCACGGTCTTTGTAGAACAGGTTGCGGTGCACGTTGAGGACGCCATCGTACTTCGTAGTGTTCTTGCGCGTGTCGAAGTGCATGCCCTCGATCTTCTTCTGCGCTGACGAGATGGCCTTGTCGAGCATGCGGTCTGACACAGCCTGGCCCGTCTTCACGCCGAGCCGATCGAACAGGCCCTTGAGGCGATCGCCCCCGAACAGGCGCATCACCTCGTCGTCGAGAGAGAGGAAGAACTGGGTCTCTCCCGGCGATCCCTGACGGCCCGCGCGTCCCTTGAGCTGGTTGTCGATGCGACGCGACTCGTG
>RGZZ01000580.1 GCA_010028905.1 Pseudomonadota bacterium
GCGCAGTGTAGGGAAGGCGGTGGAAATCTTCCTGGATTTTGCGTCATGCGTCCGTCTCACGCGAAGAAGATGAGCGTGGATGCGCGCAATTGGAGTCAGACGCGCGGGCGGAAGGGGGACGTCGCGTGCCGGCCGAAGCACCCGCGCCCACTGGGGTCCCCATTCTTATCCTGCCTGCTGCGCGCGACGCCCTGAGGCGTGTGTCCTGGGCGGATGCCGAAACATGCGGGGGCCGCGTACGAAGGAGTCTGCACAGTGAAGCTCGATGCGGTGTTCAACGGCAAACCCGGAGAGGCCCCCGCTGCCGCGGCGCGTCTCGAGAATCTCGGTCTCCACGGCATGTGGTCGCTCGACACCGGACACAATCCGTTCTACCCGTTGCTGCTGGGGGCAGAGCATTCGTCGCGCCTCACCCTCGGCACGGGCATCGCGGTGGCCCTGGCGCGCAGCCCCATGACCCTGGCGCAGGAGGCGTGGGATCTGGCCGATCTCTCAAAGGGCCGATTCATGCTGGGCATCGGCAGCCAGGTCGAGGCCCACATCGTGAAGCGCTTCTCGATGACCTGGGACAACCCCGTGGAGCAGATGCGCGACATGATCGGCGCGCTGCGGGCCATCTGGACTGCCTTCCAGACGGGGGGGCGGCTCAAGTACGAGGGCCGATACTATCGCCACACGCTGCTCACCCCGTTCTTCAGCCCGGGCCCCATCGAGCATCCGGACGTGCCCATCGTCGTGGCCGGGGTGGGCCCGCGCATGACCACCATGGCCGCTGAATGCGCTGAGGGCTTCATGCTGCACCCCTTCACCACGGCCTCGTACTTCGACAAGGTCACGGCGCCTGCCATCGCAGAGGGCCTGGCGACCTCTGGCCGTGAGCGCAGCGCATTCACCGTGGTCGCGCCGGTGTTCATCATCACGGGCACCGAGGCGCAGCAGCGCCGACTCGATATCGAGGTGCGCAAGCAGATCGCATTCTACGGTTCGACCCCCGCCTATCACGCGGTGCTCGAAGAGCTGGGCCAGGGCGATCTCGGCAAGGAGCTCAATCGGCTCTCAAAAGCCGGAGAGTGGGCTGCCATGGGGGCGCTCATCACCGACGATCTCGTTGATCACTTCGCCGTGCGCGCTCCGTTCGAGTCGCTTCCGGACGCGCTCCTGAGGCGATGGGGAGGCAAGGCCGATCGCCTCATCGCGCAGTTCCCGCTGCCCGAAGAGCACGCGGAAGCGATTCGGCGCTGCACCGACGTCCTCGCCGCGGCGAGCGTGTCGGCCTGAGCCGTGAGCAGACCCAGGCTCCTTCTCTTCGACATCGATCAGACCCTCATCGATACAGCGGGGGTGGGCATGCGGGCGCTGCGTCGCGCGCTCGAGGAAGTGGC
The DNA here is from genome assembly GCA_010028905.1 of Pseudomonadota bacterium. NCBI lineage: Bacteria > Pseudomonadati > Pseudomonadota > Pseudomonadota bacterium. The sequence continues at coordinate 1,383 of RGZZ01000580.1, forward strand.
CGGTCTTCCGCCGGAGGCCGTAAGGGTGAGTCCGGACGGGAAGACCGATCCGGCCATCCTCTCCGAGATCATCGAGGCGACGGGCCACGCCATCGGAGACCTCGAGGCAGCGGTCTGGGCGAGCTATGCGCTCTATCTGGGCGAAGCGCTGAGGCAGGTCGACGCACGACGCCAGATCAAGCCGGGCGTCCCCGCGCTGCTCGCGGCGCTCGCCAACGAGCCGCAGGCGCGCCTGGGCCTGTTGACTGGGAATCTCGAGCACACCGCCCGCATCAAGCTGGGGGCCTTTGCCCTCGACCACTACTTCGCCGTGGGCGGGTTCGGTTCAGACAGCGCCGATCGGTGCGCCCTCGGTCCCGTGGCATTGCGCCGGGCGTGCGCGCACTTCGATGCCGATCTCGTTGCCGCAGAGACATGGGTCATCGGTGACACGCCCCGTGACGTCGACGCCGCGCACGCGTTTGGCGCGCGCGCGCTGGCGGTGGCAACGGGGCGCAGCGACGTCGACGCGCTTGCCGCCACGGGTGCCGAGGCGGTTCTCCCGGACCTGTCAGACACCCAGGCCGTGGTGACCCTGCTCCTCTCGTGAGGGGGACGGCGACCCGTCTCGACGCTTCTCCCATTTTTCGCGTGGGCTTCACTCCTGTTCGTTGCGGAGCGGCGATAAACTGAGCCCGCGTCTTGCGACGGACTTCGCACAAGAGTTAACAAGACGTCAACATGTGATTGAATACCGTTACACGCTCCCCCTATGAGGCTTCGTCGGCGCTCTGTACAGTGACTACAGAACAGAGACGGCGACAGCAGGGCTGGGTCACGTTCGGGCTGCGAGGCTTGCACGCCGCTCCCCCAGGCTGACGCTGAAGAAGAGACTGAAGGGAGCCTCCCCATGGCAGACAAGAGCGGAGCAGCACCAGTGGGTGCGGTAGGAAAGGCGGGCGGCGGCGGCGGCGCGGCGGCGGCCCACGCACCGAGCGCGGGTGGCGGTGCGCCCAAGGCGCACGACGCGAGTCCCGCGGCCAAGCCAGAGGGCGCGCACGCGCCTCGCGGTGAGGCCAAGGCGGGCGAGGCCGCCGGCGCAGCGAAAGATCCGAAGGACACCACCTCGGTCTCTCCCGAGGCCGCGAGTGAAGCGGCCAAGAGCGGGCAGGTGCGCGACCATAACGGTCATCACGACCACCACGGCGAGAAGGGCGGCCCCAAGGGCGTTGATGGTGTCGGTGACAAGGGCAAGGGAGAGAATCCCGACAACACCCAGGCGCTCAAGGACCAGCTCTCCGGTCTGAAGAACCAGGTGAGCGATCTGCAGAAGCAGGTGGGCGACCTGAAAGACCAGCTGGGCAAGGACAAGCCTCAGGGGGCTGATGAGCAGCCGCAGCCTGATCAGGCGCAGCAGCCTCAGCCTCAGCAGCCCCAGGATGGTGGCGCCGGCGGTCCTCAGCAGGGCGGAGGCGGCGGTGGTCCTCAGCAGGGCGGCGGCGCCGGCGGTCCTCAGCAGGGCGGCGG
>RGZZ01000581.1 GCA_010028905.1 Pseudomonadota bacterium
CCGAGTGCAGCCCGGCCTGCGCGGGAAAGGCGGTGACACGGTCGACGCCGTCAGCGGCCTGCGCGGCGATGGCCAGCAGGCGCGGCAACGTGGTGACACCATCACGCAGCGCGGCGAGCGCCTCGAGAACGCGATCGCAGTGGGCGCTGCCCCCCGCCAGCGCGCTGTCTTCGTCGGCCCCCTCATCGCGCAGCCAGTCGCGCACCTGCTCGACCCTGCGACAGGCGTCCTCGACCTCGTAGGTCTCGCGCAGCCCCTCGTCGACGGGCGCAGCCGCGTCTCGGGGCCTGAGGGGACGCCCGAGGGCATCGGTCTCGGGCGGCTGGGTGGCGGTCAGCAGATCGCGCAGATCTTCCGGCGCCTGGGAGAGCGCGCGCTGGAAGTCATCGCCCAGCACGCTCGGACACGCGCTCAGCGCGCGCAGCAGGGTCTTTCGCAGCGTGTCATCGATCGGAGAGACCCCCAGCAGGAGAAGCTCACGCATGACCTGTGGATCGACGGGTTTCATTCCCACGCGGAGAACCAGCCCCAGAACCTGCGTGACCGCGTGGGCAGACGTCGAGCCGCAGGTCGGAAGCCCGTAGCGCGCCAGCGCGGCGTCGAGCACGGCATCGCGACCGACGAGAACGATGTCGTTGCGGCCAGGCTGGGCCGCAAGCCAGGCGGCAAGCTCGTCAGCCGCCTCGAGCAGCCCCTGGGGCCGCACCAGCTGGAGCGACCCGTCACCGCGCGGCGAGAACCCGTGCGCGCGGCAGCGCGCGAGATCGCGCGAATCGTCGGCGGGAAGCCCCTCCACCTCGAAGGGCTGACGCATCACCCGAGTCTCGTGCGCCTCGAGTCGAGAGAGAACGCACCGCCACAGCAAGGGGAGCTCAGCCTCCGGGGTCATCACGTGGAGCGTCTCCACATCGGCCGATCGCCGCTCGAGGGCCGCGTTCACCGCGGCAAGCCGGTCTGCGAAGCCCTTCGGCAGCCCTTCAGTGACCTCCGCCAGCTGCTTGAAGCGTCGCTGGCCCAGATCGTTCCCGTTCCAGCCAGCCATCACCAGGGCTTCGCGCCACGCGAGCAGGGTCGCGGCCGTGGCCACCGGCGCGGCCTGCACGCTGCGCGCCCAGAACACGTCCGGATGGGCCTCCCCGGTATACGCGTCGAAGGCCATCGCCTGGGCGTTCTGGGCGCACGCAGCGACGCGCTTCGACGCGGCCGCCGCGTCGCTCGTCAGCCCCAGCGCCGTCTCAAGCGCCTTGAGCAGGCCCTGGGGCCCGAGCCAGACCTCGCCAGCCACAGCGTCGCGTGCAGCAAGCGGACCGGGCCAGGGGCTGCCATCGAAGTCAAGATCGAAACAGATGCGCACATGCGTCTCCCCGTAAAGGTGTCAGCTCAATGTAGCACATGCCGGACGACAATGGATGTCGGGTTGCAAAATGTGGGGAAGGTCACAGAACGCCCTGGCGTCTTCGTGGTACGGTGTAGACAAGGAGGCGCGTCCCCCATGAAGCAGTACCGTCACGGCGATCTTCTCATTGTGGAGGTACCTGTCTGCCCGGCAGGCATGCCTCATCCCGAACGCATCCTGGCCCATGGCGAAGCCACCGGCCACGCCCATCGCATCGACGACGCGCAGCTCTACGAGTATGACGGCACGCTCTACTTCAGGGTTGCGCGCGATGCCCGCCTGACCCACGAGGAGCACGCCACCATCACGCTCCCGTCCGGCAGCTACCGCGTCGTGCGCCAGCGCGAGTACGTCCCGAGCAGCACCGGCTGGGTGGAGGACTGACATGTGGAATCTCGTGAAGAAGTACCACATCAACGACCGCGAGCGTGAGGCCTACGCGCGACACGCCCGATCATGGGCCGCGCGCGCCACCGCGCCCGCGCCTGTCGACACCGCCAGGGCCGCGGCGGCGCTGGCCCGGCTGTACCGCCTTGCCGGCCTCGAAGCGCCGCGCGTGATGACCCTGAGAGGGCCGTCGGAAGCCTTTGACGAGGCGCGCGGCGCCCTTGCCGATGGCTCGGTCGACGTGGGCGCGCGCGTGTTCAATGCGGTGATGCCGAAGGTACGAACCCACGACCGGATGATAGAATCGTTCCACTCCTCGATCGGGGTTCTCGATCGAGCCCAGCAGCTCACCAACGAAGCCCACAAGGCGGCGCGCGCGGCGCGCACGGTCGAGAACGTGAAGCTGAGCGGTCTGGGGCTCGTCTGCTTCGCCTGGACCGCGTACTACTCGTACCTCGCCCGAGAGTCGACAGGCTGGCGCGACCCGCTCTCCCCCGCAACGCGTGCGGCCCTCGAGCCCTGGTTCGAGCTGCTCGAAGCCGGGGTGTGGGACGCCTGCCTGCTGTCGGACGTGGCCTTCGTGATGGCCGCGCCGACCTTCCATGGCTTCGACGCGCGCAGGCGGCTGCACGCGCCCGAAGGACCTTCGATCTCGTGGCCCGATGGAACCCGTGCCCACCACCTGCACGGAATCCCGTTCCCACGGCACGTGGTGGAAGACCCGATGCGCATCACGGCGGTCGAGATCCTGGAAGAGCGCAACTCGGAGATCCGGCGCGTGATGCTCGAGAAGATGGGGATCGGTCGCTTCCTCAACGAGTCAAACGCCCACGTGCTCGACCAGGACACCGACGGGCGCGGCATGCCACGCCGTCTCATGGCGCAGCGGCTGTGGGGATGGGCCGAGATCTCGGTCTACGTCGAGGTCACCTGTCCGTCGACCGGTCACGTCTACTACCTGCGCGTCCCCCCGGAAACCCGCTCGTGCGCCCAGGCCGTTGCGTGGACGTTCGGCATGGACGCCGCCCAGTACGCTCCCCTCGTGGAGACCTGACCGACACCTGACGCGCGGCCACTCCCCTCATTGCGCACGGGA
>RGZZ01000582.1 GCA_010028905.1 Pseudomonadota bacterium
GCAGCGCGAGCCGGATCGGGTTGTCGACAGCAATCGGGTGAACTACACCTACGCATGCAACGGCAACGCCTTCACGCTCAACGGTGACAGCTGCACCATCACGATTGCGGGCAACGCGAGCCGGGTGCGCATCAACGGCAGCCACAACAAGATTCGCATCGAGGCCCGCACGCCGAGCGTCGTGATCACCGGAAACGACAACTTCGTGCGCTGGAGCGAAAAGGGCAACACGTCGGCGCCGGAGGTCATCAACACAGGGCGCGCCAACGACATCGGCAGCTTCTGAGGCGACGCACAGACGAAATCGATATGTCCCTTCACCCCCAGATCTCGCGGGGGTGAAGGGGCGCTCACCCCCGCGAGATCTGGGAGTGACAAGCGAACACCCTCACGAAGCCTGGGGGTGACGGGGGAAGCGACATGCGACAGTTCGCGGGAGCATTGATGTCACTGGTGGCGCTCACCAGCCTTCTGCAGGCTGCGGGCGTGCAGACGCGACCGTCCACCATCCCCGCCGGCCCATGGGTGCTGCCGTCCGATCGGGGACGCGCCCCAGCAGACACCCGTGACGTGCCCGTGATTGTACAGGTCGCTACACCGTAAGCGCGTCGCACACGCCTGAGCACAGGCCCCGTCGAAGGTTGCCCTCGGCGCCTCCACACGTCGACCTTTCTCGAGAGACAGACGTACCAACCGTCCAGTCGCAGAAACGAAACGAGGTGAGCAAACAGGTGACGAAATCGGTAGCCCGCACAAGCGAGCACCGCAAACGTACTCTCGGCACCACACCGAGGAGCGCAGACGCGGAGGGCACCGAGATCGGCGACGACTTGCGAGCCGCAGTCGAGACGACTACTGGACGGTTGGTAAACCGCGTCGAGGATCGCAGCGCGGCGCGAGAGGAGCCCCTGCGCGAGATCCAGAAGCGCGGGGCAACGAGGTCAAGTGAACCCCGATACGAAGTGAGGAGCCCCGGATGATGTCACTGCTGAAATCCAGCCTGCGCTCGAGATGCGCGGCCAGATTGTTGGTGTTCACCATCGTGCTCGGCGCCCTTCGTCCCGCGCAAGCGATCCCCCCATGGGGCTGGCATGACCTCATTGCCGGCTTCGAGACCGCAGAGTTTGGCGCCATCTCGCTTGTATTCGCCGCCGGCATGTCGATGGCAGAGTCGCACGTATTTCCGGTATCTCCGGGTTCGACCCATCCGCAGGTCCACGACGGGCAGGTCTCCGTGACCAACCCGCGCAACCGCTTCGACGACGCGGAAGCGATGCACAACCGCATCATCGACGACTACTTCCGGTCGCACAAGACCTTCGACGTGCGGCAGTTCTATGCGCTCCTCCAGCAGAGCAAGGGCCGGTACGGGGTCGACAAGCTGCCTGACATCTCGGTCTTCGAGAAGGTGATAAACAGGTACCGTAACACAAGCACGAACGAGATGATGCAGCGCATCGATTCAGATCTGAAGGCCGCGGGCATCAAGCTCGACATCGTCGGCCAGGTTCGCGAGATCCCCTCAGACCTTCCGCTGAAAGAGATCATCAGCAGAATCGTGCGCATCGAGAACGAGGCGCTCAACACACGGGGTCTCAATGGCGCACAGCGCAAGACGCTTTGCATCTTCTTCTCGATCTTGCGGCACAGCATGGCGTGCGGCTTCTCCGCCAACGGTCGGTAAGCCCCACCGAGCGCAGGCACATGAATCCTCGGCAGCAAGCATCATGATCTGCACCCTCTGCGGCACCGATACGCACAGCCAGACGTGCGAGCAATGCGGAGGCATCGCTTCTCTGGCTTTTTTGGTGAAGCAGCGGCCCGACCTGGCCGTGGGGCTGCGCGAGGTGGTCGCCATGTGCGCGGCCGGCAGGCCCATCCACGCCATCAAGCAGGTGCGCGAGCTCACGGGTCTCGGGTTGAAAGAAGCCAAGGACCTCATCGACGGCACCCGCCTGGTCACGCTGCCGATCGCCCCGCCCCCGCTCCCCACGCTCTCGGAAGACGAGGTTGTGGGGCTCGTCAGGGCGGGCCGGAAGATCGAGGCCATCAAGCGCGTGCGCGAGGAGACCGGGTGTGGCCTGAAAGAGGCGAAGGATCAGGTCGAGGAAATCGAGCGGCGCGCGCTGACATCAAAATCCCAGCAGACCGCGCAGCAGACCGCGCAGCAGACCGCGCAGCAGACCGCGCACAAGACCTCGCAGGTTCAGGCAGATCCACCCACAGACCGCGTGACGACCGCACCGCGCCGTCCAGGCCTGTCAGAGAGCCGTCGGGTGGGCTGCGTCTGGCTCTTCGTCGTGGCGCTGGTGCTCACGTGCATCGGCGTTGCGCGGGCCGATGGCAACACCCACCTGTGCCGCAGCCGTTCGTTCGAATCGAGATCGACCGCATGCGTGCACGCGTCGCAAAGCGCGCCGTGCAACGATCAACGCTGCCGCTGCCCCGTCGTCTCGAGCGCCACGACAGCAAGACGCGCATCGTCGAAGACGTGGAGCGCGCCCTCGGCGAAGCAGAGTGCTCCACCGAGGCCCCGCGTGAGCGTGATCCATGGCGTCAGCCTGCCACGGGGGTCGAGACGCAGGAGACGCGTGTCGTCCTGTTTCCAGACGCACACGTCATCGCCCGCGCCGCATCGCGCAAGCCGCATGTTCGACGCGGGCAGGCGCAGCACGTCGCGCACGCCGTTGCCGGTGACCTCGCCCAGGCGATCGCCACGAATCACCAGAAGGTTCGCCCCCCCGGCCACGAAGCTGCCCACGCCGGGACTCACCGTGACCACGTCGAAGCCGGCCGGCACAGGAACGTAGCGCCACTCATCGTGGGTTCGGATCTCGACGTGGGTGCGCGT
>RGZZ01000583.1 GCA_010028905.1 Pseudomonadota bacterium
TACCGGACTCACGCCTGTCGAGTTCGCGGCGTTCAACGCAGGCAAGATCAGCTTCACCGATGTCGAGAAGGAGCCGAAGCTCGGACCGGTCTTCAACGGGCGTTCGTGCGCCGAGTGCCACTCCGCCCCCGCCGTGGGAGGCGCCGGGTCACAGCGCGTCACGCGCTTCGGCAAGAGCCTCGCGGGCGTGTTCGACGCCCTCGACAGCAAGGGCGGCAGCCTGCTCCAGTCGAACGCGGTGCCGGGGGTTCCTCTGGAAGCCATTCCCGCGGAGGCGAACGTCACCGCCAGGCGGCGCACCACGGGTGTCTACGGGTTCGGTCTCATCGAGGCGATTCCTGACGCCGACATCACCGCCTACGCCGCGGCTCAGGCCAAGGCGTCTCCGGGACAGGCGGGGCAGGTCAACTTCGTGACCAGCCCGACCGACGGCACGGTTCACGTGGGGCGCTTCGGATGGAAGTGCCAGCAGGCGCTGCTCGTCGACTTCGCGGGTGACGCCTACGCCAACGAGATGGGCGTGAGCAATCGCCTCTTCCCCATTGAGAACCGCTCGAACGCATCCGCTGTGACCATTGCCGCCGACCAGGTGGAAGACGCGCCGGACGCCGCAGGGGTGGCCGATATCGACCGCCTGACCAGCTTCATGCGCTACGTCGCTCCCTACCCCTCGCGCGCATCGTTGCACCAGAAAGACGATCTCGCTGCGGAGACCGCGCTCTCGAAGGGCTACACCGCCTTCAACAAAGCCGCCTGTGCGGTGTGCCACCGTCCCTCCTGGGTGGCGGGGGGCAACATCCCCGAGCTCCGCGGACGACGCGTCTGGGCCTTCTCCGACTTCCTGCTCCACGACATCGGCACGGGCGACGGCATCGTGCAAGGAAGCGCTCCCGCCAACAAGCTGCGCACGTCGCTCCTGATGGGGGTGACCCAGCAGTTCGGCTACCTCCACGACGGTTCGGCGCGCACCGTTGAAGACGCCATCGCCCGTCACCAGGGTGAGGCGAAGGTCTCCCTCGGTCTCTACAACAAGCTCACGTCGCAGGAGCGGGCCGAGCTGCTGGCCTTCGTGAAGGGGCTCTGATCCGCGCGCGAGGCACCTGAGCCGCTTCCCCCGTCGCCCCTCCGACACGCGTCGGAGGGGCGACGGGGGAAGCGGCTCAGTCGAGGGGCTTGCGGGGAATGAAGCCGGATGTTCGGCGGATGTACTCGGCGTAGCCCGGCCGTGTCGCGCTCAGGTGCGCGTCGAGCATGGTTACCCCGGAGACACGAAGCAGCAAGAAGGTCATCAAGATGGGGGCGAAGACGGTATGGGCGCCGTGAGCCTGGTCGAGGCAGCACAGCCAGTAGCCCCACCAGAGCACGGCCTCGCCGAAGTAGTTCGGGTGGCGGGTGTAGTGCCAGAGGCCGCTGTCGAGCACCTTGCCCTTGCATGCCGGGTCGTTGCGAAATGCCTGCAGCTGGGCGTCACCGATGGCTTCGAAGGCGAAGCCCACAATGAAGAGCAGCAACCCCGCCAGGTCGCCCAGCGAGACGGCGTCGGGGGGCGCGGCGGCGGCCGCCACCTGCAGGGGCGCCGAGATGACGAGCACCAGCACCCCTTGCAGCAAGAAGACCTGGAAGAGGCTCTTCCACCACCACGAGGGGCCCGCGGCTTTGCGGAATGCGGCGTACCGAGGGTCTTCCGGTTTACCGATGCTGCGCTTCTCGAGATGCACGAAGAGGCGCAGCGCCCAGATCGACACGAGCCCCAGCAGCAGGGTCTTGCCGGGCGTCGGGCCGGTGCGCCACACCGTATTTCCCGTCACGAGAAGGAACGCCATCGACCACCATGGGTCGATGATGCTTGCGTCTCGCTTCAACACGCTCAAGGCCCACAAGGCCGTCATGAGCCCGAGCACGAGCGCGGCGTTCACGGGGAGGAGATCGAGGGCGGCACAGGCTGCCGAGCCTTGTGGGGCGATGGAGAGGGCGATCATCATGCGGCGGTGTCTCTCTGCTCGGTATCGACGAACCGCCGATCGGCCCGATAGGCCGAGGCGGGTACGGGGCGGATGTCCCACACCAGCCCGGCGCGCTCGAGGGCGAGCAGCACGAGCCAGGTGATGTCGAGCTCCCACCAGTAGAAGCCTTGACGGCAGGCCGACGGGCATCGGTGATGGTTGTTGTGCCAGCCCTCGCCCAGGGTGATGAGGGCCAGCAGGGCGTTGTTGCGGCTGTCGTCGCGCGTCTCATAGCGACGGCTGCCGAAGACGTGCGCCAGCGAGTTGATGACGAAGGTGCCGTGGTAGAGCAGCACGGTGGAGATGAAGAAGCCCCATACCAGCATCTGCGGGCCGCTGGTGTTCACGCCGAGCTGCTGCAGCGCCTTGCCCAGCCCCAGCATGCCGAAGGCCAGCACGGTGGGCGCGATGAGCGGGAGCGCGTCGAGCATCCGCAGCTCCGGGAAGGCGGCGAAGTCGCGGATGGCCTCGAGGTCGGTGGCCTTGTTCGACGGGTGGAGGAACCAGCCCATGTGCGACCAGAGGAAGCCCTGTCGCGCGGGTGAGTGCGGGTCACGCTCGGTGTCGGAGAAGGCATGATGGTGGCGGTGATGGGCCGCCCACCACAGGGGGCCGAGCTGGGCCGACGCGCAGCCGATGATGGCGAGCACCGCCTGGAAGCCTCGCCCTGTCTTGAATGCGCGGTGCGCGAAGTAGCGATGGTAGCCCGCCGTGATGCCGAACATGCGTACGAGGTAGGCCACGAGACACACCGCGAGGGCGACGCCGCTCACGCCGGTGAGCAGCGCGCCCAGGCAGGCCAGGTGCATGAGGGCAAAGGGGATGGCGGCCAGCACCCAGGCGCGG
>RGZZ01000584.1 GCA_010028905.1 Pseudomonadota bacterium
CGAGGTCTGCCTCATCTCGAAGCGCAAGGGGCGTATCTGGGCCCTGCCCAAAGGGCGTCTCGACCCGGGCGAGACGCCGGAGCACGCTGCCGTGCGCGAGGTTCTCGAGGAGACCGGATGTGACGCGGTCATCGTCGCGCCGCTGGGAACCATAGAGTACGACTTCCACTGGAAGTCGAACAACACGAACTACCACAAGGTGGTCTCGTACTTCCTGATGCGCGCGCGCAGCCGACAGGCGCAGCCCCCGGACCAGGAAGCCGACGAGGTGTCGTGGATCACCATCGACGAAGCCTGTCGGCGCGTGACCCACGAAAACGAGCGCGACATCCTTCGCGCAGCGAGGAAGAGGCTGGACGTGCGAGATGAGTGACCTGATCCTTCAGCAGCTGGAGACCGGTCCGATGGCGAACTACGTGTACGTCATCGGGAGCAGGCGCACCCGCGAGTGCCTGCTCATCGATCCGGCCTGGGACATCGACGGCCTTCTCGCCCACCTCGATCGCGAGGGCCTGACGTTGAAGGGCGCGCTGGCGACGCACTACCATCCCGACCACATCGGGGGGCGCATCTTCGGCCTCGACATCGAAGGCCTGCCCGCGCTCATGACGCGCCGGCCGGTGCCGGTGCACGTGAACAAGCACGAAGCCGATGGCGTTGCGCAGGTGACAGGCCTCTCGCGCACCGATCTCGTGACCCACGAGGGGGGCGACACCATCGAGCTGGGCGACGTGACCATCCGTCTGATGCACACCCCAGGGCACACTCCGGGGAGCCAGTGCTTCTACGTGGAACGCGGCGGCCCGGAGCAGGCCGTGGTGTCTGGCGACACCCTGTTCATCGGCGCGTGCGGTCGGGTCGACCTGCCCGGGGGCGACCCGAAGGCGCTCTACGAGTCGCTGACACAGAAGCTCGCGGCCCTTCCGGCGGGTACGGTTCTCTATCCGGGACACAACTACGCCGAACGCCCCACCAGCACCATCGGTGACCAGATGCAGACGAACCAGTTCATGCGCATGCGCAGCTTCGATGACTGGAAGCGCCTCATGGGCGTGGGCCGCATGGGCGGCTGAGCGGGTTGACGATTCCCCTGCGCCGGAGAAGGAGGCGCGTGATGATGCGAGAAGAGGCGCCCCATGACTGTCCCCCCCACCACCTCGTCACGTCAGGTCACCCAGATCGCGGTTCTGTCCACGGTCGGCCTCTGCCTGATGCTGCTCATCGAGATCCCCCTCTTTCCAGCCGCCCCCTATCTGAAGTACGACGCGGGTGACCTTCCCGTGCTCATCGGAGCCTTCGCCCTCGGTCCGATGAGCGGGGTGGCCATCGCGGCGCTCAAGAACCTGTTGTTCCTGATGGTTCGCGGAACGCCCGAGACCTGGTTCGTGGGGGCTCCGATGAACCTGCTGGCGGGGGCCTCGTTCGCCCTCGTGGCGGGCAACCTCTACTTCCTCGAGAAGACCCGCACCCGCGCTGTTGCTGCGCTGGTGGTGGGCGGTCTCGCCTCGACGGCCGTCATGTTCGTCGCCAACCTCGTGATCCTGCCCGTGTTCATGCGCGTCTTCCTCGGCTCGACCACCGCGGTGAGCACCCACTTCCTGCTCACCGTGATCGTCCCGTTCAACCTGGTGAAGTCGACCTTGAACGGCGTGCTCGTGTTCAGCATCTACAAGCGCATCTCGCCCGTACTGAAGGCGACCCACTGGGAGCTGCCCGCGCATCCCCCCCGGGAGACGGCCGCGGCCCGCTGAACGTCCCCTGCGCGCCCGGTCCCCTCGGCAGCGCGAGGAGAAACGACGCGCAGACCGAACAGTAGAACGACTCTACTCTGGGCGAGCCCGATGCCGAACTTCATCGAATGGAACACGCTGAGCTGGCGAGACGCTGTTGACGTCATCGTTGTTGCGATCGTTCTGTACTACATCCTGCTCGCCATCCGCGGCACGCGCGCCGTGCAGATCCTGCTCGGCATCGTCATGCTGCTGGGCGTGCAGGCGCTGTCGTTCTACCTCAAGCTGCAATCGACGTACTTCGTGCTTCGCGGCCTCGTGCTCTCCATCGTGGTCGCCCTGCCCATCGTCTTCCAGCCCGAGCTTCGCCGCGCCCTCACCCAGCTGGGCGGCAGCATGCGGTTCCAGCATGTCCGGCACGATGTGCTCGTGAAGGTGATCGACGAGATCGCCTGGGCCGCGAAGGTGCTCTCACAGACCCGCACCGGGGCGCTCGTCGCGGTCGAGCGAGAGACCGGTCTCGAAGAGTACGCCGAGAACGGCGTCGAGATCAACGCCGAGGTCTCGGGGCGCCTGCTGCTCTCGCTCTTCCAGAAAGCCAGCCCCCTGCACGACGGCGCCGTGATCTTGCGCGGCAACAAGGTGGTTGCCGCGTCGTGCTACCTTCCGCTCTCCGAGGCGAAGGTGCTCACCGAGAGCGCGCACACGGGCACCCGCCATCGCGCCGCCCTGGGCCTCTCCGAGCAGTCGGACGCGGTCATCGTGGTGGTCTCCGAGGAGACCGGCGGCATCAGCATCGCGCGCGATGGCCAGTTCAGCCCCCACGAGACCGAAGAATCGCTGAAGCGACACCTCCTCGAGCGTCTGCAGGCCGCGCCGACCGTGGCGGGCGCCGCTTCCGGCCTGCACCTGCGGTCATGGCTCTCGTGGCGGCGCAGCCGCGCCAGCGAGGTGGCCGCCACATCGGCGTTGCTGGTCGGCGCCCCGGAGACCCAGCCTCTCGACTTCGGCGAGGCCGACACGAACCGGGTTCCCTCGCCTTCCCGCGCGGTGCCGGTCGAAGCCGCCGTGCTCGACGAAGAGACCATCGCAGAGCAGCAGCGCCAGC
>RGZZ01000585.1 GCA_010028905.1 Pseudomonadota bacterium
CGTGGTGGACACGCAGCGTGCGCCCCCGTTCGCGTAGCTCCGCACCGATGTCCCCCACGGCCCCGTGGTGGACACGCAGCGTGCGCCCCCGTTCGCGTAGCTCCGCACCAATGTCCCCCACGGCCTCGTGGTGGACACGCACGCAGTGTGCCGAGGTGGGTACAGGCCCTCCAATCGCGCGCCCATGGCGCTCCTGAGAACGCCGCAGTCTGCTGCAACAGGAGCCTCTCGGGCTGCTCCGTGTTCGTCAGTGAAGCCGATGCCCCCACGGGCCTGGTCTCTCTCAGGGTCTTGACGTGCCGGACATTCACCAGGCCCTTGCCTGATGCCCAGATCAACGATCGTCATCAGCACCCGCCCCTCAGCGCGCGTTGACAGGCCAGGGGGGGGTTGTTATAATGCAGAGACCAAAATTGCCGGGTCGTCTAATGGTAGGACAGCTGACTCTGGATCAGTATGTGAGGGTTCGACTCCTTCCCCGGCAGCCAACGTGCTAAAGCGAACCTGATGGTTCGCTTTTTTCGTTTCTGCGGCCTCGCGCTCCAGACGCTCGAAAGGGCGTCCAGGGGCCGGCAGGCAGGGGACCATCGAGCCTTCGTCTAGAAACCTTTTGGCGGTGCAGTGCGTCCAAACGACGTGCGTCAGGTCTGCTGCGCCGCTCTCCACGTCTCACGAAGGAGATCCCCTGCATTGAAGAAGCTTGTAGCCGTACCGCTTGCGGCACTGATGATCGCCGCGTCGGTCGTCCTGGTCCCTCTGGGGGGGCGGGCTGAGGCCGATCCCTCGACAGCGTCGAAGATCCACGAAGATGTGTCTCACCTGCGTCTCGAGAACGGCGCAAAGGCCGAGTCTGTCTCGTTTGATCGCGCGCCAGACGGAACCCTGAAGGCCATGCGCAACGGCGCATGGTATGGTGGGGGGCGGCCTGGCGAAAACGCCACCGCCTTCGTACAGAAGCACTGGCAGGCCCTGGGGCTCGAGCAGGCCGACGCCGGGCTCTTCCGAGTGACGCGTCAGGTCGAATCCCCTGGCGGAACCCGCGTCACCCTGCAGCAGACGGTTCAAGGTCTCCCTGTGCTGAACGGCGGCATCGACGTGATTGTGAACCGCGACGGCGCGGTGACGCAGGTTCTCAGCGGAGCGGCGCCGGTTGCCGCACAGGCCGCCGCGTCGCAGTCGAGCGCCCAGAAGGCCCTCGACTCCGCGGCGAACGCCTTCAAGCAGCGCATCGACGCCGGCACCGACAAGCGCGGGTTCAAGATCGCCGTGGCGAGCGACACACCCCTCAAACTCAGCGTGATGCAGAGCGAGGCGGCGCTGTGGAACGCCGGACCGTCTCTGCGCAACGTGCATCGCGTGATTCTTCGCAGCGAAGCGTCGCAGTCGACGGCGGCCTGCGTAATCGACGACGCCACAGGCAACGTGCTCGCCCACAAGCGCCTCACCGCGTCGATCGATGGCAGCGGCAACGTCTTCGACCCCAACCCCCTCAACTTCAGCCCGGTCCAGCCGAACGGCACCTTCACCAACGCCACGTCCGACGGAACGCTGGGCGGGCGCATGGTCAACCTGCCGCTGCTGGGCATCACCCAGAACGGCGCCAACTTCGTGCTGACCGGCCCGTACGTACAGATCGCCGAGATCGAGCCCCCCACGACCGCGCCCCCCTCAGTGGCCACGGCAAACGGCTTCACGTTTGCTCGGAGCAACCCGGCCTTCCGCGCCACCAACGCCTACCGCGCCATCGACGCGGCCGCGCGCTACATCCACGGCACGCTGGGCTTCCCGAACGTGATGAACTACGCGATGCAGGTCGACGTCGACGGCGTGAGCGGCGATGACAACTCTCACTACAGCGGCAACGGCAACAGCCAGGGGTACATCGCGTACGGCAGAGGCGGCGTGCCCGACGCAGAAGATTGCGACATCGTGCTGCACGAGATGGGGCACGCGATTCAAGACAACCAGACCAACGGCTTCTACCTTTACACGGGTGCAGACGGCGGGTCGGGAAACCAGGCCGGCGCCATGGGTGAGGGCTTCGGCGACTTCTGGGCCGCGGCGCTCACCTTTGACAAGAGCGTGGCCAGCGGCTTCGATCCGGCGGCCGTGGGTGAGTGGGACGCCACCGCCTACAGCGCGGCCAACCCGCCCAACCTCCGGCGCGTCGACGGCAACAAGATCTTTCCCACCGACATCCAGAACGAGGTTCACGATGACGGTGAGATCTGGTCTGCCGCCCTGTGGAACGTCTTTATCACGCTCAACACGTCGTCGAAGCGCGATCAGATGCTGCGCATCGTTCTGCAGAGCCAGATGATGGTGCCCGACAAACCTTCGTTCAACCAGGGTGGGCACGCGCTGATCGATGCCAACACCCAGCTGCTCAACATCGGGGTCATCGACCTTCGACCGCAGCTGCGCGCATCGCTCCTGGCGCGCGGCATCTTCAAGAACAACGCGCCGACCAATCTGCAGGGAAGCGCAACGAGCAGCTCGGTCAGCCTCACCTGGACCGACAACTGCGACGTGGAGTCGTCGTATCAGGTGCTCCGCGGCGTGGGCGCCTCGACCCCGCAGCCCATCGCAGCCTTGAACCCGAACTCGACCTCCTATGTCGATACCACGGCCTCCCCCGGCACGACCTACACCTACGTGGCCAAGGCCGTGAACGCAGACAATCCTTCCACGGCGTCGCAGAGCGCGCAGGTCACCGTGGCTGTTCCAGGCGCGACACCCACGCCGACGCCAGACGACGGTGGCGGCGGCTCCAGCTCGTCGGGCGGTTCCAGCTCTTCGGGCGGCAGCACCGGCGGTGGCGGTGGTGGCGGCGGCGG
>RGZZ01000586.1 GCA_010028905.1 Pseudomonadota bacterium
AGGAGATGGAGGTAGTGACGGACCAGTGACGCTACAGTGTCTTGCTCGAACAGATCGGTGGCGTACATGGCGTTGCACGCGAGAGTGCCTTCTACCTCGAAGACGTGTACCTCGAGATCGAAGCGGACCGTGGCCTGAGAGGGCGCAAAGCCAGTGACAAGGAGATCCGCGAGCCCAAATCCGTCGAAACGGGTGTTCTGCAGCGCAAACGACACCTGAACGATGGGCTGGGCGTCGGTTCTACGTTCGGGATTGAGCTCTGCCACGATCTTCTCGAAGGGTAGATCCTGATGGGTGTAGGCCTCGAGACAGACACGGCGGGTCTGTTCCAGCACCTCGGTGAAGGTCGGGTTGCCCGAGAGATCGCTTCGAAGGGCGAGGGTGTTCACGAAGAACCCGATGATCCCCTCGATCTCGGGTACCACGCGGTTGGCGACGGGGGAGCCGATGACGAGGTCATTGCTCTGGCTCCATCGCTGCATGAGCACGGCGAAGGCAGCGCGAAGCACCATGAAGAGGCTTGCATCGCTCGCCTTGGCGAGTGCGTGCAGGCGTGTCGTGATGCTGGCGTTGACCGTGGTGGTGACCACGCCGGCGCGATAGGTCGGACGCGGAGGGCGTGGGTGGTCGTAGGGGAGCTCGAGCAGGGGCGGGGCCCCGTCGAGATGCGCCTTCCACCAGGCGGTCTGGCGTTCGAGGCCGGCTCCAGAGAGCCAGTCGCGCTGCCAGCGGGCGAAGTCGGCGTACTGCACGGGAAGGGGGACGAGCGTCGGCGTCTGTTTCTGGCTGAACGCTCTGTAGAGCCCATCGAGCTCGCGCGAGAGCACGCCTATCGACCAGCCGTCGGATGCGATGTGGTGCATGGTGATGGTCAGCACGTGGTCGCGTGCAGCCAGGCGCAGCAGGTGTGCGCGGATGGGCCAGTCAGCAGCGAGGTCGAAGGGGCGTATGGCTTCGCGTGTGACCTCAGCACGTGCGGCTTGCTCGCGTGCCTCCTGGTTCACCATGCCGGAGAGATCGTGAATCGGCATCTGAACGGGTGCAGACGCATCGATGACCTGTCGGGGCACGCCGTTGACGGCGGTGAATCGCGTGCGCAGCGGCTCGTGGCGTGTGATGAGGGCGTCGAGGGCGGCCTGTAGCGCCCCAACGTCAAGGAGGCCTTCGAGTCGCAGGGCAAGCGGCATGTTGTAGAAGGGATTGCGGCCCACAAGCTGCTCGAGGAACCAGAGTCGCTCTTGCGCGAACGAGAGCGGCAGGGCGTGGTCATCGCGCGTCTGGGGCACGAGCGGTGGACGCACATGCCCGTCGGCGTCTTGCAGGGCCGCGGCGATCTCGGCGACGGTGGGGCCGGCGAAGAAGGTCTGCAGCGACACCTCCTTGCCGAGGGTGCGCGAGATTCGCGACACCACCTGTGTGGCCGAGAGCGAGTGCCCGCCGAGGTCGAAGAAGGCCTCGTCGATGCCGACCTTGTCGATGCCGAGTACGTCGGCGAAGATGGCGGCGATCATCTCCTCGATGGGATTGCGCGGCGCGGTCACGCGCTCCGCGCCACGCAGGGGCGCGGGCAGGGCCCGACGATCGACCTTGCCGCTGGCGTTGAGAGGGAGCCGCTCGAGCACGACCCAGGCCGACGGCACCATGTAGTCGGGCAGGCGCTCGGCAATCCACGTCTTGATCTCGGGGGCGAGATGGGTGGCGATGATGTGCGCCAGGGGGTCGTTTGCGAGGGGACCTGCGAGGCGTGAGCCGCGGCGCCGCGGGTGAAGACGGCGTCGAAGGAACCGTCGGAGGAGGCGGCGGTGAGCGACAGGCGCAGGATGAAGCCGTGCTCGAGGGCGATCGCGTGGAGCGCTTCGGGGTCGAGGTTGCGTGTCGAGACGGTGGCGTGTTGCGACTGGAGTGCAGCGTGCAGATCCGACGCTGTCTTCAGTGCGACGTCGGTCGCCTGGGAGGGGTGCTCGCTGAGGAGCGTCCGTACGAATCGATCGTCGTGGGTTCGCATGTTGGCGAGATGGGTGAATGCGATGACGTCTTGGGAAGAGCTTCGCAGGTGCGTGGTGATGTCGTCGAGCGTCGTGGATGTGGCATCGTGCCAGATCGGCGAGGCCGTCTCGCGCGCATCGTCACCATGGGTGAAGAGCACGGCGTCGTAGCGGTACTTTGTGAGCTCGTTGCGTGCGTGGCCGCGCTTTGGGGTCACCTCGACGCGCGCGATCTGGGGCCAGCGGTTCTTCCAGTCGGTGAACAGCGCCGGCGAGAGCAGCAGCTCTTCCTCGTTGCGCAGGCCGCGCTCGGTGCGTGTGCGCAGCTCGGGTGTCGAGGTGCTTCCTCCGTTCTCGAGGGCCTTGTGCAGCGCGATGGAGGCCTGGAAGGCGGGGAGCAGCTCGAGGTGTCGCAGGTCGCCGAGGAAGATGCGGCCTCCCGGGGCCAGCACGCGAAGCGCCCCCTGAACGACCCGCTCGAGATACTCGACCCCCGGGAAGTACTGCACGATGGAGTTGAGGATGACGAGATCGAATCCGCCCGCGGGCAGGTGCGCGGTGTCGTCTGCGGTGCGCTCCTCGATCTGCACATGTGCGAGATCGGCACGACTCGCGCACAGGTCGCGTGCGGCGGTTACCGACTCGTGAGAGAAGTCGAAGCCGAGATACGTCGCGCAGTCGGGTGCCAGGCGCGCCAGCAGCAGCCCCGTCCCGCAGCCAATCTCGATGACGCGCGGACGCGCGTCAGTGAGATCGGATGCGGGCAGATCGGGGGGGAAGCCAATCTCGATGACGCGCGGACGCGCGTCAGTGAGATCGGATGCGGGCAGATCGGGGG
>RGZZ01000587.1 GCA_010028905.1 Pseudomonadota bacterium
TGGCGGTTCTCTGCTGACCCGCCCCCGGCAAAGGACCTGCGCGTGTCAGGTCGAACCGATGCCAACGCCCGCCGCCACGACCTCTCATGAAGCAATGGGTCACGCGCGCAGGGCCCAACGCGAGGAGACAGGCATACGTGTGGCTCATCAAGGCATCGCTGCGCAACCCTCACATGGTGGCCGCACTGGTGCTCGTGCTTCTGGTGCTCGGAGGCCTGTCGCTGACACGCATCCCCATCGACATCCTCCCCGTGTTCAACGCGCCCGCGGTCCAGGTGCTTACCTACTACCCCGGCATGCCGGCCTCGTCGATCGAGAAGACCATCACCAACCGCATCGAGCGATGGGTGAGTCAGGCGCCCGGCACACGGCGGGTCGAATCACGGTCGGTGCCTGGGGTGAGCGTCGTGAAGGTGTACTTCCGCGACGATGTCGACCCCAATGAGGCGCTCACCCTTGTGAACTCGCTGGCTCTCGGGGCCATGCCGAACCTTCCCCCGAACACCCTGCCCCCTGTGGCCATGCCGTTCGATGCCACCGGCACGCTGCCCGTGGGCATTCTCACCGTCACCAACCTGACCATGGATGACGCGCGCCAGAAGGACGTGGCGCGCATCAACGTGCGCAACATGCTGGGCGCGGTTCCGGGCTGCATCGCGCCCGTGGTGGTGGGCGGCAAGGACCGCGCGGTGATGGTCTACCTCGACCCGTCGAAGCTCGACGCGCGCGGCATGGCGCCCATGGATGTGGTGTCGGCCTTGCGCCGCGCAAACATGATGGTGAGCCCGGGAACGGCGTACTTCGGAGACAACCAGCTGCTCCTCGACAGCAACGCCATGCCGGAGACAGTGGCCGAGTTCAACGACTTCCCCGTCACGGCGACGGTGCAGCTGCGCGACGTGGGGCGAGCCGAAGACGCGTCGACCATCCAGATGTCGCGGGTGCGCATCAACGATCGAAACGAGGTCTTCGTTCCCGTCTACCGGCAGCGCGGCGCGAGCAGCCTGGCCGTGGTCGATGGGGTGAGATCGTCCATCCCGTCGATGGAAGATCGCCTGCCCCAGGGGACCCGTCTGGCTCTCGTGATGGATCAGACCGTTTCGGTTCGCGCCGCGCTCACCGCTCTTCTTGAGGAAGGGCTGGTGGGCGCGGTGCTCGTCTCGATCATGATCCTCCTCTTCCTCGGAGACTGGCGCATGACCATCATCGCGTCGGCCTCCATCCCCCTGGCGGTGCTGGGGGCCATCATCGGGCTGTACGCCACGGGCAACACGCTCAACACCATGACCCTTGCGGGTCTTGCGCTGGCCATCGGCCCCCTGGTCGACGACGCCATCGTCGAGCTCGAGAACAACCATCGCAACCATGCCATGGGCAAATCACGTGTTCGGGCCGCGCTCGACGGGTGCGCCGAGGTGATGGTGCCTGTGCTCGTGGCCACCTGCACGACCGTGATCGTGCTTTCGCCGCTCGCGCTCATGCCCGGCATCGGTGGGTTCCTCTTCCGACCTCTCACCGTAGCGGTGGGCTTCGCGATGCTCACGTCGTTCCTGCTCTCGCGCACCTTCGTGCCCATGCTGTGCGCGCGATTCCTGCCCGAGACGTCGCATGACGCGGGTCTGGCGAGCGACCACGCGGAGGCTCGCGTCTCCCTGTTCACCCGCGTGGTGAACCGCTTCGGTCGTGCCATCGATGGCATGGTGGCGCGCTACACCGCGCTTCTCGATCACTGCCTCGACCATCGTGGCGCCGTGGCCGGAGCCATCGTGGCGCTGTTCGTGGGTTCGCTTGCCCTGCTGCCCTTCATCGGCCGCGAGTTCTTCCCGCAGATCGACGCGGGCCAGATCATGGTGCGCCTGCGCTGTCCCTCGAACCTCAAGCTCGACGCTTCTGAGAAGCGCGTGAAGGACGTGGAGCGCTTCATCAAGGAGACCATTCCCGAAGCAGACCGCGAGATGATCGTGTCTGAGGTGGGGCTCAACCCCGACTGGTCGGCCGCCTACACCACCAACGCCGGCCAGCAGGACGCGCTCATCCGCCTCCAGCTGCGCCCGACGCGCGCCCGCAGCGCGCAGCAGTATGCCGCGCTGCTGCGCCAGCGCTTCAACGCCGAACCCCGTTTCAACGATCTGCGCGTCGACTTCGACACGTCGGGCATGATCTCCACGGCGCTCAACCTGGGGGCGAGCGCTCCCCTCGACATCGAGGTCATCGGCGCAAAGTGGGACGACGTGATGGCGACGGCAAGACGCATCCGCGATCGGGTTGCGTCGCTCCCTGGCGCCGCCGACGTGCGGGTCAGCCAGCGCGATGACGCCCCCTATCTCACCCTTGAGGTCGACCGCCAGAAGGCCATCAAGCTGGGGCTCACCGCCGAAGATGTGATGCAGCAGGTCGTGGTGGCCATGAACTCGAGCGTGTCGGTGCAGCGCAGCTTCTGGATCGACGCCCAGAGCGGAAACCAGTACTTCGTGGGGGTGCAGTACCCGGAAGACGCGGGCCGCACCCTCGAAGACGTCTTGTCGATTCCGGTGAAGGGCGCTGCGGGGGGGACCTCGGTGAACCTCGGCACGCTCGTCACGCCCAGGCGCAAGGCGGGCGCGGTCGAGGTCACGCACGCCGATCTCCGCCGCGTGGCCAACGTGCAGGTGAGCACGGACGGCGCGCCCATCTCGACGGTGGCCGAGGGGGTGCAGCGCATCATCTCGCAGCAGTCGCTTCCCACGGGCGTGCGCCTGACCATTCGTGGCGAGTACGAGCGCATGGGCGAGACCTTCCGCCTGCTCGGGCTCGGCCTGGCGCTGGCCATCGTGCTGGT